>NZ_DBNHWK010000082.1:0-20593 GCF_057140465.1 Gaiella sp. | reverse complement strand
GCGGCCGCCGCACGCGGCCGTACCGGGTCCCGGGCGCTTCGTCCGCGCCGCCGGGCCGCGGATCAGGCCGTGCGGCGCAGCACGTTCTCGAGCGCCTCGAGCAGCCTGAGCCCCGAGCCGTCCTCGTCGTCGCCGAGCAGCTCGGCGACGCGCGCGACGACCGCTGCCCGTTCGTCGTCGCCGCCCTCTGCCACCGACCGGGCTCGGCGGCCGGCGCGGAGCAGGTCGAGCCCGATCGCCGCCTGGTCGGCGAACAGCGTCAGCAGGTCCATCTCCGCGAGCGAGAACGGCCGGTCGACGTCGGCGCGGTCGAGGACCGACAGCACCCCGATCGCGCGGTCGTCGGCGAGCAGCGGCACCGCGACGAGCGCCTTCGGGACGTACCCCGTCGCCTCGGCCGTCTGCCGCGCGTGCCGGGGGTCGGCGCTCAGGTCGTCGACGACGAGCGGCTGCCGCGTCACGAGCACCCAGCCCGCGATGCCGGTGCTCGACGGCACCCGCATCCCGATCAGCTCGCCCTCGCCCTCCCCGGAGACCGCCTCGAAGACGAGCTCGTCCGTCTCGTCGTCGAGGAGGAAGACCGATGCCGCCTTGGCCCGGAAGATCGCCCGCGCGACCTCCACGATCGACTGCAACAGCCGGCGGTGGGACTCCTCGGTCGCCAGCAGCCCGGCGGCGGCGACTGCCCGGTACGCGCTCTCCGTCATCTCGCTCCTCCCGCGTTTGTCGCCGTCAGGTAGAGGACGCTCTTCAGCTGGAAGGGTGTCAGCTCCGGGTGTCGGCCGAGCACGAGCGCCGCGATCCCGGCGATGTGCGGCGCCGCGAAGCTGTTCCCGGTGCACCGCAGCGTGCCGCCGCCAGTCCAGGCGACGTCGAGGTCGACGCCGCGCGCGAAGAACTCCACGGGGGGATCGGGGTTCGCGTACCACGCGAGCGAGTCGTCCCCTTCGTGGCTGCCGACGGAGATCACCGAGGCGAAGCGCCACGGGTAGCTCTCCACCGGCATGTTGTGGGCGGAGGCGACGAGCACCGTTCGCTTGAAGTAGGCGGCGTCGGCGAGGTCGTGCAGGAGCTCGGCGAAGCGGCGCTTCGTCGTCGAGAGGCTGAGGTTGACGATGCGGTGGCCCTGCTCGATCGCGTGGCGCAGGCCCGTGAGGATGAGGTCGCCGGAGCCCGTCGTGCCCGCGCCGAGCACACGCACGGAGTGCAGGCGGCAGTCCGGTGCGAGGCTCCGCACGATCCCTGCGCACGCGGTGCCGTGACCGCAGACGTCCCCGAGCTCGTCGGGGACGACCCGCGGCTCCCCGCCCTCCTCCTCCGACGGCTCCACCGCGACCGCGCTCGCCAGCCCGCCGACCAGCGGGTGGTCGCCGTCGACGCCGCTGTCGAGGATGCAGACGTCGACGCCCTCGCCCGTCGACCCGCCGATCGCCCACTCGCGCGTCACGCGGTCCTGCCACTGCGGCAGCGCGTCGATCGTGTCGACGGCGTCCGCCGAGAGGCTCCAGGCGGGGAGCATCCGCTCGCTCACGGCTCGGCCTCGTACGCGCGATCCCGAGCCTCGCGCGCCGCTGCGGCGTGGGCGCGGCCCTGCGTGCACCGCTCGTCCTGCGGCAGCGTGGCGAGGTTGACCTCGACGAGCCCCGCCGCGCTCGCGGCCGCGGCCTCGGCGAGCATGGCCCCGACGACGGCGTCGGGGCGCACTGTCGGCTTGCCGGCGGTGGCGGCGAGTGCGGCGAGCTCGGCGACGTCCGCGGCGGCGCGGGCGATCGCGAGCGGCACGTCGGCGGCCCCCTCGAGGGCGACGCCCAGCATCCGATCGCGCCCGCCCCCGGCACCGCTCGCGGCGTCCAGGGCCTCGAGCGCCGCGGCGTACGCGCGCACGTCCTCCTCGGCCAGGGCGACGAGCCGGTCGCGCAGAGTCGAGGCCTGGGCAGCGATCCCGGGAGCGTCGTCCCAGTCGGTGGAGGCCCGGCAGGCGAGCACGACGAGCGAGGCGCCCATGGCCGCGGCGAGCGCAGCGGCCGACCCCCCGGCGGGGGAGGGCGCAGGCGCCTCGAGCGCTCCGAGCAGTGCGGCGAGACGGTGCTGCTCGAGCGGGACGTCGGTCCCGGCGGTCGGGGGACGGGTCACTGCTCCAGGCGCCTGCGCAGGTGGGCGACGACGGGCGTCGACGGCTCGACGCCGACAGTGCGGAGCGCGGCCTCCAGGTCCGCCACGACGGCGGCCCGGTAGTCCGCGTCACGCGCGGCCCGATCGACGATGGAGTCGAGCTCGCGACGGGCGAAGGGAAGCTCCTGCGCCGCCTGCACCCATCCCTGGGGCACGACAGGCAACGCGCCGAGCAACCTTGCGATCCGCTCCTCGTCGTATCTCGTCATCGCTGCACCTGGTCACTGGACGGGGTGGAGGATCGCTTTCTTCCCTCGAGCCGCTCCCGGAGCTTCGACAGGCAGCGGGAGATCCGGCTCGCGATCGTCCCCGCCGGGAGGTCGAGCGCCTCCCCGATCGTGCGGTAGCTCTCGTCCCGGGCGAAGAACCGGTCGAGGATCTCGCCGCACTCGGGCGTGAGCGAGCCGAGCGCGTCGCGGACGTCCATCGCCTCGTCGAGCATCTCGAGCGTCTCCCCGACCGCCTCCTCGGACAACTCCTCGGCCGGCACCTCCCGCCCGGAGGCCCGGAGCCGGTCGACGGCGCACCTGCGCGTGAGCTGCGCGATCCAGGGCCGAACGGCCGCGTCCGAGCGCAGCGTGTCGAGCCGCTCGAAGACGCGCGCGAACACCTCCTGGAACACGTCCTCGGCGTCCTGGCCCCGGAGGCCGTAGGCCTGCGTCGTGATCGCGTACACGTACCGCGAGAACCGCTCCACGAGCTCGCGCCACGCGTCGGGCTCGCCTTCGCGACAGCGGGCGACGAGCTCAGCGTCGGGCGTTACCGCCATGTGGGGTGCGCCGCCGGCGGCGTCCCCTAGCGGGCTTCGGCTTCTCGCAGCCGGTCGGACAGGATCTCGCAGAGCTTCCACAGGACGGTCGGACGCGTCTCGACGAACGGCCGGAAGCTCCAGACCGGCAGGCCCCAGACGCGCATCTCGGTCTCCGCCGTCACCGTGGCGCTCCGCGGCGTCTTGTCGACGAGTGCGACCTCGCCGAAGGAGTCGCCGGGCGCGAGCGTCCGCACCTTCGCTCCGCCGACGTAGACGGCGGCCTCGCCCGACTCGACGACGAAGAAGTTGAGGCCGCCCTCGCCCTCCTTCGCGATGTCCTGGCCGGACTTGAACGTCCGTTCGATGAAGTCGGCGGCGAGCTGCCCGGCGTCCTTGTCGTCGAGGCCGGAGAAGAGCGGGATGCCGCGGATGAGGTCGGGGGAGGGCTGTGCCATGAGCGCGAACCTACAGGGTCCCCGACGTGTTGTCATCCTGCTCGGCCTCGAGCTCCTCGACCCTCCCCTCGGCGGCGGTCAGCCGCTCGAGGCAGAGCCGGTGGAGCTCCTCGCCCTCGCGCCACAGGCCGAGCGCCTCGTCGAGCGCGACGTCGCCCGACTCGAGGCGCCGCACGATCTCGTCGAGCCGGGCGAGCGCCTCCTCGAACGTCGGCTCGGCGGTCACGGCCTGACCTCCTCGACCCGGGCGTCGAGCCCGCCCGCGGCGAGCTCGACGGCGATCGCATCGCCCGGCTCGACCGCCGCCGCCTCGCTGACGATCGCCGTGCCGCAGCGGACGATCGCGTACCCGCGCGCCAGCGTCGCGGTCGGCGACAGCGCCCGCAGGCGTCCACCGGTCGTCTCGAGGGCGGAGCGCCGTCGTTCCAGGAGCAGCCGCGGCGCCCGCCGCAGGCGATCGCCGACACGCTCCAGGCGCGCGCGATCCCGTGCCGCGGCTCGGCGTGTCCCGCCGGCGAGCCGGCGTCGGGACTGGGCAAGCCCGGCGACCAGCCCGTCCAGGTCGGGGACGACGAGCCTCGCCGCGGCCGTCGGCGTCGACGCCCGGACGTCGGCGGCGAGGTCGCACAGCGGCTCGTCCTGCTCGTGCCCGACGGCCGAGACGACCGGGACCGGGCAGGCCGCGACCGCCCGGACGACGCGCTCGTCGCTGAACGGCAGCAGGTCCTCGAAGCTGCCGCCGCCGCGTGCGACGACGACGACGTCGACCGCCGCGTGGGCCGCGAGCCGCTCCAGGCCCTCGACGATGCGCACGGCCGCGTCGCGGCCCTGCACCCGCGTCTCGCAGACGACGATCCAGGCGGGTGGGTAGCGGGTCGTGATCGCCGTCACGACGTCTCCCCGCGCCGCGGCGTCCGTCCCGGTGAGCAGGCCGACGGCGCGCGGGAAGCGGGGCAGCGGCCGCTTGCGGTCCGGCGCGAACAGGCCCTCCTGCTCGAGCACGGCGCGCAGGCGGGCGAGCGCCGCGGCGTGCTCGCCCGCGCCGAAGCGCTCGATCGTCCGCGCCCGGAAGGCGAGCGAGCCCCGCGCCTCCCAGAGCCCCGGGCGGCCTTCGACGTGGACCCGCTCTCCGTCCGTGAGACCGAGCTCGAGCGCGTCGAAGCGTGCCCGTGCGATCGTCACGTCGAGGCAGGCCCCCGTCTCCACGTCCTTCAGCGTGAGGAAGACGTTCGCCCAGGTGTCGGCCCGGCGGAGCTCCGTGACCTCGCCCTCCACCCAGACGGTGGGCAGACGACCGAGGTAGTCGGCGAGACCGCGGTTGAACGCGGCCACGGGGTAGACGCGGCGATCGCCGTAGTGGATGGGCTCGACCTTCGCCATGCGGCGGCACGGAGCCTACTGGGAATCCCCGTGGCTCCCGGCGGAGCCTGCGGCCCGTGCGCCCGCTAGAGGAGGATCTCCGCGGCCGTCGTCGGCGAGCAGCCCTGACGGAGGAGGTCGACGCACACGTGGAGGTCGGCGGCGCTCGCCGCCAGCCGCTCGGCGAGGTGGAGGGGGTAGCCCGCCTCGATCAGGACGTGGAGACGCCATCCCTCGACCTTCGCCCGCTCGCCGACGCCGTCGACGGCGACGTGGAGCTCGGTCTCTGTCTCGGTCGTCTTGGCCATCGTGTGCCCACGGAGATTCGTGACCACTGAGACGATCCCTTCCCCGTCGGGGTTGGCGCCCGTGTGGGACCGCTACGAGCCGGCGTCGATGCGCTGCGCGAGCTCGTCACGGCCGAGCGCCTCGACCGCGCGGTCGAGCTCGCGCCGCAGCTGCGTCGTCGCCGCCTCGCGGATCTCCCGCATGCGCTCGTCGTACGCGAGCGACGCGATCTGGGCATGGCGCTCGATCTCGCGCTCCGTCACGCGCTGCAGGCGCTCCGTCTGCCGGCGCTCCCACTCGACGAGGAGCAGGTCGAGACGGGCCCGCACGTCGGTCTCGGCGCGCTCGATCGACCCGGCGATCGCCGCCTCGCGGGCGCGCAGGCGCTCGGTGATCTCCTCGATCGCGCGTCGGCGTTCGAGCGTGAGCGACTCGAGCTCGTCGAGCGCCTCCTGTACGGACTGGCTGGCGAGCCGCGAGAGCTCCTCGCGGAGGCGATGCACGGTCCGGCGCTGCTCGTCCGCCGTGCTGCCGAGCTCGGAGGCCTCGGCGTCGAGGCGTGCGCCGAGCTCGACGATCCGCTCCTCGGAGCGCTGCTCCGTGAGCTTCAGCTGCGCCTCGATGTGTACCTGGGCGCGCTCGAGGTCCTCGGTGAACCCGCGCAGCCGCTCGTCGAGACGGCGCTCCTCGGCGACGAGGGCCTGGGCGAGCGTGTCGCCGGCCCGGCGCTCGCGCTCGACGAACTGCACCCGGTGCTCCTCCGCGAGCCGGCGCTCCTCGGCCGCGAGCAGGGAGGCCGACTCCGCCCGCTCGCGCGCGAGCGTCCGTCGGATCTCCTCCTTGTGCGCGGTCGTCTCCTCGTCCACCACGGCGCGGAGCACGGCCCGGGCCGACTCGGCGAGTCGTTGCCCGTCGGCGGCCGCTGCGCGTGCACGCCGCAGCGCGACGACGAGTGCGACGAGCACGAGGAGCGCGGCCGCACCCACCAGGACGGCGAGGACCCATGCCGGCATGCGCCGATGCTAGACGACCGATCCCCTACGCACGCAACACGGCGAGCGCAGCCGCGACGAGGACGGTCGACCAGGAGAGCAGCCGGAGCGCCGCCTCCGGGCCCGCGATCACGGTCTCGCGCGTGAGGGGCTCGACGGTGCCGTCCGCGAGCATCGTGCGACCCGTCACCTCGGCCGTGTGGCGCCGGAGGCGGCGGACGGGTGTCGAGAGCCGCCGCTGGGCCAGCGAGAGGAGGGTCGCCCAGGCGGCCGCGAGCGCGAGCTCGGGGGCGACGCTCCCGCTGACCGCGACGTATCCCGTCACCACGGGGAACGCTCCCCAGGCGATCGCGAACCAGACGTCCGTGTGCAGGCGTCCGCCGAAGAGCTCGAGGTTGTACGCGGGCACGAGGAACGCGCCGACCGCCACGAGCGCGAGGATCCACAGCTCGAAGCGCACCGCGACGACGACGCCGATCGCGCAGGCGGCGGCCAGGGAGGCGACGGCCAGCGCCATGAGGACGGAGTCGGGGATCGTCGTTCGCAGCGGGCGGCCGTGGAGCTCGTCGAGCGCATGGGCGCCGATGCCCATCGCCAGCGCGAACGCGAGCACCGTGAGGCCGAGCCGGGGCCATGAGACCGTGCTCGCGAGGCATCCGCCGACGACGACGTACGACAGGTGCCAGGCCGTGTAGGGCAGATGCAGGAGGGTCACGTAGTCGCGCCAGCCACCGGGGCGCAGCGCGTAGAACGCGGGACGTCCGCCGCTCACGTGCGCGTGCCCCAGACGACGACGCCGCCGCCGAGCGAGAGTCGGCGAAGGTGGGGTGCCGGGACGCCCGCCTCCCTCCAGAGCTCGAGCAGGCGCGGCTCCGGGACGTTCTGCCAGAGCGCGCGGATCGACGGGCCGAGGAACGCGCCGACGGCGTGCCACCCGGGCGACAGGGCGCGGCCCGCGAGGGGCAGAGCCCTGTCCACGTACACGTCCCAGAGCGGTCGCCAGGCGCCGCGCGGCACGCCGAACTCGAGCATCGCGATCGTCCCTCCCGGCCGGACGACGCGCGCGAGCTCCACGAGCGTCGCCCCGGGGTCGTCCACGTAGCGCAGGAGGTACGTGAAGGTGAGGTGGTCGAACGACGCGTCGGCGAAGGGGAGCGACTCCGCGGAGCCTTCGACGAGCGTGGCCCGTCCCTGGAGCCGTTCCCGCGCGGCCGCGAGCATCTGCGGGCTCTGGTCGAGCCCGGTGACCCGGTGACCACGGCGGACGAGGCGCTCGGCGACGAGCCCCGTGCCGGTGGCGACGTCGAGCACGGCGCCGCCGTCGGCCGGCACGCACGAGACGAGCACCCGTCGCCAGCGGGGGTCCTGGCCGAGCGAGAGCACGGCGCCGACGCGGTCGTACGTCGGCCCGAGCGGGGCGAACAGCTCGAGGGCGTGGCGGGCACGCCCGGACTGCCCCGTTCCCGGCCTTGCGGGTGCGTCGCTGCGCGGCTGCCGCTCGCTCATGGGCTCTATCCTGGCACGGTGACGCTGGCGGACGAGATCGTGCGGATCGCCGAGGCAGCCGCCGCGGTCGGCGCCGACGACGAGCCGGTCGTCGGCGTCCTCGCGGCCGAGGCGGCGGCCGGCGAGCGGCTCTACCTGTGCGCCTTCGACGCCGGCGAGGAGCAGCGGGGCTGGCTGGCCCTCGACGCGAGCGGTGTCGTCGTGGCGTCCCGCGACCGTGTTCGCGACGCCGTCTCGATCGCGGCGCTCTGCGAGATCGCGGAGGAGTCGTCGTTCCCGGGCGACCTCGACGAGCTGCGGGCGCAGCTCGTGCAGCTGCGGATCGTCGAGGCGCCACCGGGGATCGCCGAGGCCGAGGCGGCGGCCGCAGAGCTCCAGCGCGTGCTCGGCGCGCCGCCGCAGGTGGCGACGCCGGAGCGGCTCGACGCGATCGGCGCGGCCGCGCATCGCCTCGAGGCCGCGCTGTACGACCACGGCGACGGGTCGCCCTTCAGCACCGCGATGCGCGGTGCGCAGGGCGCGGTCGATGCGCTCTGGCGCGAGGTCGAGTCCGACTACCGGGGCGTGCTCGTCTAGGCTGGTGTCATGGAGGGCGGCGGCTTCTTCCCGTTCGGCGGCGATCCAGAGGAGATCCTCCGCGGCCTGCGCGAGTTCGCCGAGCAGCAGTCCGAGAGCGTCAAGGACGCGCAGCGCGAGCAGTTCGCGACGCTCACGCTCAACACCGCCGTCGAGCTGACGGCCGCGGCGCTCGCGCGCGTCGAGGTCGCCGGGGGGCCGGACGAGCAGGCGCTGGCACTCCGCGATGCGATGCGCGTCCTGTTCCCGGAGGCCGTCGCGCTCGTCTCCGCAGCCCGGCAGGGCTTCATGCGCGAGTAGCCCGCCGGGTCGCCGTGGGTCGTCCCCCGTCCGGCGTCAGAGCTCCCAGCGGCGGGCGACGAGCGCGAGCAGCAGCGCCTCCTCGGTGGGCAGCCGGTTCTCCGCCTGCTGCCAGACGACGGAGCGCGGCCCGTCGATGACCGCCCCGGTCACCTCCTCCTCGCGATGGGCGGGAAGGCAGTGCATGAACACGGCGTCCGGCCGCGCCCTCGTCACGAGCGCCTCGTCGACCCGGTAGGGCGCGAGCAGCTCCATCCGGGCCGCCCGCTCGGCCTCGTCTCCCATCGACACCCACACGTCGGTGTACACGGCGTGGGCGCCGACGACCGCCTCGGACGGCTCGTGCACGACGATCGCTCCCTCGACCGGGCGCTCGACCCCCGGGGGACAGGCGACCACGACCTCGACGCCGACGAGTCCGCCCGCCTCGACGAGCGAGGTCGTGACGTTGTTGAAGTCCCCGACGAAGGCGACGCGCAGGCCCTCGAGGTGGCCGAAGCGCTCGCGCAGGGTCAAGAGGTCGGCCAGCGCCTGGCAGGGGTGATGCTTGTCGGTGAGCGCGTTCACGACCGGGACGGTCGCCGCGGCCGCGATCTCGTCGACCGTGTCCTGGGCGTAGGTGCGGAGCACGATCGCGGCCGCGTAGCTCGACAGCGTGCGTGCAGTGTCCGCCAGCGTCTCGCCGCGCCCGAGCTGCAGCTCGTCGGGTCGGAGGACGAGCGGGAGCATCCCGAGGCGCTCGGCGGCGGCCGCGAACGAGACGCGGGTTCGCGTCGACGGCTTCTCGAAGAAGCAGGCGAGCGTGTCGCCGCGCAGGGCCTCGACGAAGCCGTGGGGCCGGGCCTTCATCTGCTCCGCGAGGTCGAGAAGGGCCAGGAGCCCCTCCGTCGTCAGGTCCGACGCACGCAGGTAGTGCCTGGGGATCGCCGGTGCATCGAGATTCGTCACGGGTCCGCTCCTCTCTCGGGCCGGTCAGCCCGTCGACACGGTCGTCTCCAGGTGGGCGAGGCGCTCGATCGGGGCGATCACCTCGTGCAGCGTCGGACGCCCGACCTCACGGAGGTCGTAGCGGGCGCGCCGAAGCGGATGGCTCGTCGTGATCAGGCGGGCGAGGTCGATCGGGGTCCCGGCGACGACGACGTCCGCCGGAGTCGCCTCGATCGTCCGCTCGAGGTCGGCCAGCTGGTCGGCGGAGTAGCCGACCGCCGGGAGCACGGCGCCGATGTGCGGGTAGCGGTCGTACACCTCGGCGATCGACCCGACCGCGTACGGCCGTGGATCGACGAGCTCCGCGCAACGGGCCGCCCGCGCCGCGACGGCACCGGCACCGAACGCCATCCCCCCGTGGGTGAGCGTCGGGCCGTCCTCGACCACGAGCACGCGCCGACCTTCGAGCGGCGGGCCCGGCTCGAGCGTGACCGGCGACTCGGCCATCACGACGGTGGCGTGCGGATTGACCTCCCGGACGTGCGCGACGACCTGCTCGACCGCGTCGGGCTCGCTGCTGTCGACCTTGTTGACCACGACCACGTGGGCGCGACGGAGGTTGACCTCGCCGGGATGGAACGTGAGCTCGTGGCCCGCGCGCAGCGGATCGGTGACCGTGATCCAGAGGTCGGGCTCCACGAACGGCAGGTCGTTGTTGCCGCCGTCCCAGACGATCACGTCGGCCTCCTCCGCGGCCCGCGCGAGGATCGCCTCGTAGTCGACGCCCGCGAATACGACGAGCCCGAGCGCGACCGGCGGCTCGTACTCCTCGCGTTCCTCGACGGTCGCCCGCGACGCGTCGATGTCGGCGATCGAGGCGAACCGCTGCACCCGCATCCCCTCGAGGTCGCCGTACGGCATCGGGTGGCGGACGAGGGCGACGCGCAGCCCCGAGTCGAGCAGGATCTCGCCGACCCGGCGACTCGTCTGGCTCTTGCCGCACCCGGTGCGGACGGCGGTGACCGCGATCACGGGCCGCGACGCCTTGAGCATCGTCGTGCGCGGGCCGAGCAGCCGGAAGTCGGCACCGGTCGCGAGCACCCGCGACGCGCGGTGCATGACGTCCTCGTGGGAGAGGTCGGAGTACGCGAGCACCACCTCGTCGACGCCGTGCTCGGCGACGAGGTGCTCGAGCTCGGACTCCGGGCGGATCGGGATCCCGTCCGGGTACGCCTCACCCGCGAGCGAGGCCGGGTACACGCGGTCGTCGATCCCGGGGATCTGGGCGGCCGTGAAGGCCACCACCCGCACGGAGGGGTCGTCGCGCAGGACGACGTTGAAGTCGTGGAAGTCACGTCCTCCGGCGCCCATGATCACGACCCGTCGCACAGTTCCTCCTCCGTCCGTCGCGCGGTCGGCTGCCTCCATTGCAGCCCGCCCGGAAGGGGCCGACATCGGCGTCGGCGCCGATCCCGCCTGCGGGGAGCTACTGACCCAGGGCAGGTGTACGATCGCGCGTCGTGCGGATCCTCGATCACGCCGTCGTCCGTCTGCTCCCCCTCGTCCCGCGCGCGGTCGTCCAGCGCCTCTCGGCCCCGTACATCGCCGGCCCGGAGCTCGCCGATGCGCGCTCGACGGTCGGCGCGCTCAACGCGGCAGGGCAGATGGCGACGATCGACGTGCTCGGCGAGGAGGTGACCCGCGTCGAGGAGGCGGAGACGATCGCTGCCGCCTACGTCGACGTCCTCGACGCGATCAGCGCCGACGGGCTCGACGCCAACGTCTCGGTGAAGCTCACCGGGCTGGGCCTCAAGGTCGACGTCGACCACTGTCGGCGCCTGCTCGAGCGCGTCGTCGGCGAGGCGGCCAGGCGGTCGACGTTCGTGCGGATCGACATGGAGGACTCGACCTGCACCGACGACACGCTCGCGCTCTACCGTCGGCTGCGGGAGGCGGGTCACGACAACGTCGGGATCGTCCTGCAGGCCGCGCTGCGCCGGAGCCTCGCCGACCTCGCCGCCGTCCGCGACCTCCGTCCGAGCGTCCGCCTCTGCAAGGGCATCTACGTCGAGCCGCCGTCGATCGCGTTCCAGGAGCCGGACGAGATCCGGCGGGCGTTCGTCGCGCTGCTCGACGCGCTCCTCGACGCCGGGTGCTACCCGGCCGTGGCGACGCACGACGAGTGGCTGCTCGCCGAGTCGCTCGCCCGTCTCGCCGGGCTCCCGGCCGACGGGTACGAGCTCCAGATGCTGCTCGGCGTCAGGGAGGCCCGTGCGGCCGAGCTCGTCGTCGCCGGCCACCGGCTGCGCGTCTACGTCCCCTTCGGCGGGCGCTGGTACGAGTACTCGCTCCGCCGCCTGCAGGAGAACCCGCACATGGCGTCGATGGTCGCGAGGGCGACGCTCGCGCGGCTGGTCGGCCGCGGCTAGCCGCCTCAGCCGCCGAGGATGAGCACCGCGTGTGCGCCCTTCAGCTGCCGTGGGCGCATGCCGTCGAGCGGGCCGACGACGGTGACGCGGAGATCGCGTGCGAGGCGCGCGCCCTCGGGTGCGAACCCCTTCCGGTACATGACGAGCGAACGCGGGTAGTCCTGGCTCGGGGCGTTCCCGACGATGCCGATGCGGTAGCCGCGAGCCTTCACGCGCCCCGCGGCGGCCGATGCCGCCCCGGTGCGGCCGTTGCCGTTCAGCACCATCACCGACACCTTGCGACGAGGCAGCATCGCCGCCGCGGCCGTCGCCGCCGGCTTCGGCTTCGCGCTCGGCTTCTGCGCCGGTGCCGGCTGCGCTGCGGCGGCAGCTGCCTTCGTGCGGCCGGCCTTCGCGTCGGGCTTGGCGATCAGCGTGCCGCCCACGAGCACGAGCAGGACGAGCTCGACGGCGGCGATCGCAGAGGCGGCGAGAGCGGCCGTCCGCCAGGGGAACGGCTCTCCGCCGGGGGGACGGGTGAGCGGGAAGTCGACCAACGCCGAGACAGGTTCGCCCGCGGGCCGCTCACTCCTCCCGAATCCATTCCCAGGTCGCGTGGAGCCCGTCGTCGAGCGAGGTCGTCGCCGTCCAGCCGAGCTCGTGGGCGGAGCGTGTGGTGTCGAGGAAGCTGCGCTGGAGCTCGCCGAGGCGCGGGGCGGCGAACACGGGCTCGGCGTCGCTGCCGGCTGCGGCGCGGCAGCGATCGTAGAGCTGGAGCACCGAGGTCTCGGCGCCGGTGCCGACGTTGAAGGTGCCGCTCGGCCCGTCGAGGGCGGCGAGGAAGGCGCGGGCGACGTCGCCCGCGTAGACGTAGTCCCGGGTCTGCGAGCCGTCGCCGAAGATCGTCGCCGGCTCGCCGTCTCGAAGACGGCTGAGGAAGATCGCGACGACGCCGGCCTCGCCGTGCGGGTCCTGCCGCGGCCCGAAGACGTTGCCGAGCCGCAGCGCGACGTGCCGGGCGTCGTAGAGGCGGTTCCAGGTCGCGAGGTACTCCTCCGCGGCGAGCTTCGACGTCCCGTAGGGCGCGAGCGGCCGTCGGGGGGCGTCCTCCGTCGCGGGCGCGTCGCACTCGCCGTAGATCGCACCGCCGGTGGAGGCGAGAACGACCCGGGCGCCGTGGCTGCGGGCGGCCTCCAGCACGCGCAGGGTCCCGATCACGTTCGCCGTGGCGTCCGCGATCGGATCGGAGACGGAGACCCGGACGTCGATCTGGGCCGCGAGGTGCAGCACCGCCTCGGGCGCGATCTGGTCGCAGAGCCGGTCGAGCGGCTCACGCACGTCGGCCACGTGGAGCTCCGCCCCCTGCGGGACGTTCTCACGCCGACCGGTCGACAGGTCGTCGATCGCGTGCACCTCGTGGTCGCGACCGAGCAGCGCCTCGGCGACGTGCGAGCCCACGAAGCCGGCCCCCCCGGTGACGATCACGCGCACCCCCTCACGATACTCGCCCGCCGACCGTGTCGATCCCGCCGCGCGGGCGCCGGCCGCGTCGGCCCGGGCCCGCCTCGCTCGAAAGGGCACGGACGCGAATCGATCGTCTAGCCTCCGGCTCGTGTTCGTCACGTTCGAGGGAGGAGACGGTTCCGGCAAGACGACGCAGGCGACCCTCCTCGCGGAGCGGCTGCGCCGGGAGGGCGAGGAGGTCGTGCTCACCCGGGAGCCGGGCGGGACCGAGCTCGGGGAGCGGATCCGGGAGCTCCTGCTGCACGCCGGGCACGTCGCGCCCTGGGCGGAGGCGGCGCTCTTCGCCGCGTCGCGCGCGCAGCACGTGGACGAGGTGATCCGGCCGGCGCTCGAGCGGGGCGCGGTCGTCGTCTGCGACCGCTACCTCGACTCGTCGCTCGCCTACCAGGGGATCGCGCGGGGACTGGGGCTGGAGGCGGTGCTCGAGCTCAACCTCTCGGCGGTCGGCGGGCTGCTCCCCGACCGGACGTTCCTGCTGGTGATCGACCCGGGGGAGTCACGGTCGCGCCTCGGGGGCGCACCCGACCGGATCGAGCGCGAGGACGACCGCTTCCGTGTGCTCGTCGACGAGGCGTACCGGGAGCTCGCACGGCGCTTCCCGGGGCGGATCGTCCCCCTGGACGCCCGCCGCGAGCCGACCGCGATCGCCGAGGAGGTATATGAGCGCCTTCGCAGCGGTCCCTGAGCAGCCCGAGGCGAAGCGGCTGCTCACCGGTGCGCTGGGCGGCGAGGGCGCGCACGCGTTCCTGCTCCACGGCCCCGCGGGCGTCGGGAAGCGCACGGCCGCCTTCGCGCTCGCGGCGGCCCTGCTCGGCGACGAGCGACGCGTGCACGCACGGACGCATGCGGACCTCGTCGTCGTCGAGCCGCTCGGCGAGATGATCCGCATCGACCGCATCCGGGCGCTCCACCACGACCTCCACATGCGCCCGTTCGAGGGCGATCGGCGCGTCTACCTCGTCCTCGATGCCCACCTGCTCGGCGACGAGGCGGCCGACGCGCTGCTCAAGGACCTGGAGGAGCCGCCGGCGTACGCCTCGATCGTGCTCGTGGCGAACGAGCTCGGCCCTCTCCCGGAGACGATCCGCTCCCGCTGTCAGCTGGTGCCGTTCCGTCGTCTCTCCGACGATGCGGTCAAGGCCTGGATCGTGGCGCAGGAGCCGGGGCTGGACGACGAGCAGGCGACCGCCGTCGCCCGTGTCGCCGCCGGTCGCCTCGACCGTGCCCGGCGGCTGCTCGATCCGGCTGCCCGCGAGCGGCGGACGGCGCTGCTCGACGCCGCCCGCGCCGTCTACGCGGACGACGCGATCGATCCCGCCGCAGCCGCCGCGATCGTGCTCGAGGCGGCGAAGGCACGCGGCGCGGCGGCGCGCGAACGCGAGGAGGCTGCGGTTCAGGGGCTCGACCTGACCGAGCGTGAGCGCGAGCAGCGGATCCGGCGCGCCGAGCGCGGTGCGGAGCGTGAGGAGATCCTGGCGTCGCTCGACGAGCTCGCCGCCTGGTACCGCGATCTCGTCGCGGTCGCCGTCGGGGCGGAGCGCACCGTGCTCCATGCCGACCGCCTCGCGGAGCTGCGGCGGGACGCGGAGGCCGGTCACGGGGTGGCCGCCGCCACCGCCGCGGAGGCGGTGCGCGAGTCGTGGCGCGTCGCCGAGGAGCTGAACGTCAACGCCCAGCTCTGGCTCGAGGCGCTGTTCGTGCGCCTGTGCCGGGCGTTCGCCTGAGCGTCCGCCCGCTCTCGCCTAGGGGCCCGTCGGCGGGAGGATGAAGATGCGCACGGCGAGCGCCGGGAAGGTCTCGGCGATCGTGTTCCCGGTCGCCGCAACGGTGCGGTCCTCGCCGAACACGGAGAGGGCGCGCCCGTTGAGGCCCGGAACGGTGATGCGGGCCGTGCGCGAGGTGAGCCGCGGGTTCACCGCGATCACGTAGGTGGCACCGCCGTGGTGGCGGACACCGACCTTGATCCCGCTCGACGCGTCGGCCGATCCGGTGCCGACGGTGCCGAGGATCGCGGGTGCGAGCGCGACGAGGTCGCGGTTGAGGAGTGCCACGGCCTGCCGCATCTGCGGCTCCCACAGCCCCGGGAAGTACCCGATGCCGACGGCGCCGCCGGCGATCGCGAGCCACGTCTCGGCGCGCACGATCGCGGGGGTCGGGTCGTAGCGGAAGCACTTCTCCATCGGCCCCGACTCGATCCACTGGAAGGTCGGCTTGTTCGGGACGAGCGCGACGAGCTCCCGCTGCAGGTCGTACACCTCGTGCAGCGTGTCGGGTCGGCAGCGCTCCTCGAGCGGGTACGAGTCGAACCCGATCACGTCGGCGCTGGCGAACAGGCCGGGGTAGATCCCGCGACCGCCGGCCGGTGGGGCCTTCCGGGACGAGAACTTGTCGGTGAGGGTGAGGAACGTGACCCGGCCCGGCACCTGCCGTCGGGTGAGCGCGTTGCCCGTGGTCGCACGCCAGTCCGGCTCGTCGGGCTGGTGCCAGCCGATCGTGCTCGGGCCCGCGCCCGTGAGCCCGATGTCGTGGGTGGAGAGCGCGTGACCCGCGAGCCCCTCGAGCGCCGTGCCCGGGAGCTTGCAGCCGATGCCGAGGAACACGTTGACGCCGGCGGCGATGCTGTCCCGCCAGGTGCCCGGGCACTGCTCCCAGACGATCCGGGGGAAGATCGGCGCACCGTTGACGGTGAGCAGCGCGGGGCCGCCCGCCCGGGCGGCGGTGACCGCGGCCGAGCCCGTGATCTGGCGCTCGCCCGTCCTGCTCGGCGCGGAGGACGGGGGCGCCGCAGGCACTGCCCCGGAGCCCGAGATCGCGGCCGTCGTGGCGGACGGGTACGGGGCGGTGACGAAGGATCCCGTGACGACGGAGCGGCCGACGATCGGGCGGGACTTCGCCGTCAGCCGGAACCGGTATCGCGTCGAGGGCTCGAGGCCGGTCAGCGTCACCGACCCGGAGCCCGGCACGGTCGTGACGACCGGGTCGGCCCATACGCCGTAGCGGTCGTCGACCCCGTACTCGACGACCACCGATCCCGCCGAGTCCATCGTCCAGCCGATCGCCGCCGAGAACGGCCCCGGGGCGGCGGTGACACCGACCGCAGGCCCCGGCGGGCTGCCGGCGATCGCGCCCGCGGTGAGCACGCCTCCGACGAGGAGGGCGAGAGCAATGAGGGGGAGCGCCACGCGCCGCACAGACCCAGGATCGGCGCGGGACGGCGGGGGGTGGCTCCCTCGGACGAGGGACGCCCGCACGGGTGAGGTCACGGGTCGATCCCGCCGCTCGTCGCGGCTCGATGCCGGTGGGCGCAGCACACGGGGCCACCCGGCCGACGCAGGGCCGGCCGCCCAGGCCATCGCGGGCCTCTAGAATGGCGCAGACCCGCCGACGTAGCTCAGCTGGTAGAGCACATCACTCGTAATGATGGGGTCCCCGGTTCGAGTCCGGGCGTCGGCTTCCCGGCGCCTCGGGGTGCGCTGTCCGGCTCGATCGGGATGGCATCGGTCAGCCGGCGGGCGCGCGGGGCGGCCCGTGCAGCCACGAGTCCCTGTCGTGCCGCGTCAGACGCTGCGCGAAGAAGGCGGCGGCGAGGAGCAGGGCGCCGACGAAGAGGAAGGAGAGCGCCCGCGTCATCGAGCTGAGCGTCCTCAGGTCGTACAGGAAGAGCTTCGCGAGCGCGATCCCGAACAGCGAGAGCCCTGCCCAGCGCAGCCAGGCGCGCTCCGTCCCCAGCCCGACGCCGAAGAGGGCGAGCGCGATCACGGCCCACGCGACGCTGACCCCGGTGTGCCCGCGCTGGAAGTCGGTGGTGACCGTCCCTCCGGAGACACGCTGTGCCAGCTCCAGGATCCCGAGCGAGAGCAGGTAGATCGAGAGCACGCCGACCACGAGCCACGCCCAGAGCGCGGGAACGAAGCGCTGGGCCCCGCGTGACACCGCCACGACGAGCCAGGCGGCCGTGATCACCGCCAGCGACCAGAGGGCCGCGCCGGGGTGCTCGGAGGCCTCGAAGAAGCGGTCGGGAGGAGTGACGACGGCGAGCGTGGCGATCGTCGTCCCCCCGAGCAGGACGACGCCGGCGAGCGCGAGCAGCGGCTCCCGGAGCGGCACCGCCGCGACGGCGAGCGCGGCCGCCGTCGCCCCGAAGGCGGTTGCGATGCCGGGCCGACTCTCGATCACGAGCGCCTCGCCCGCGAGGAGCGGCGCGAGCCCGACGAGCCAGTACGCCGTCGTCAGTCTCCGGAGCCACGGCCGCTCGAGGTCCTCGCCCCGGCGCCAGCGGAGGTACGGCACCGCGGCCAGGGCCGCGTAGCCGGCCGCGACGCCGAGCAGCGTGAGCCCGAGCGCGCCGTCGGACGCCGTCAGTCGATCGAGGCCCCACCAGGCGAGCACGAGCGCGGCCGCGGCGACCACTGCGGCGACGCCCTCGAGCGGCTCCTCCGTCGGCGTCACGAGCCACCTCGTCACGAGGCCGGCGAGCACGAGCGGGACGGCGAGGAGGAGCAGCGACCATCCGCCGGCGATCGTGGACAGCTCCGTCGAGTCGAAGGCGACGCCCTTCGTGACGGCGACGGCGAGCAGCGCCCAGCCCGCCGCGAGCTGGGCGAGGAGGCGGAGGCGTGCGCAGACGGCGATCGCGGCCAGCGCGACGACGGACCAGATCACGGTCGTCGCCACCTGGCCGACGGTGTAGTCGGCGGCCACGAGCAGGAGGCCGGCTCCGAAGAGGGCGAGCACGATCGCGGCAGCAGCGAGCCAGATGCGGAGGTGCGGCTGTGCACGGCGGAGCTGGAGCAATGCGAGCTCGGGGCCGTCGAGCGCGCCGAGCCAGGCGATCCCCGGCCCGCGCACGAGTGCTGTCGCGGCCGCGACCGACGTCGCGACGAGCGCTGCGGCGACGCTCGGCACGGCCGGGAGGACGTCGAAGCCGACGGGCTCGAAGAGCGTGCTCGGCCGCGCCTCGAAGGCGAGGGCGTGCCCGACCGCGAGCAGCAGCGAGAGCAGCGCGAAGGGCTGGAGTCGGATCTCCCGCGCCAGCAGCGCGGCGGTCGCGATGACCACGGTCTGCAGCGCCCAGACCACCGTCAGCGTCCGCCCGTCGGCCAGCCCGTCGGTGGCGAGCGTGGCGAGGACGAATGCGAGCGTCACGAGCGATGCGCGGAGCGCGACCCGGGCCCGGAGCAGGCCTGCCCAGAGCGGCTCGAGGGGCGCCAGCAGGCCGCTGCTCGGCGCATCGGCGCGCGTGCGGGGCGCGAGCAGTCCGACGGCGACGGCGGACGCGGCGATCGCGAAGAGGGGTGGAGCGGCGTGTGCGAGGAGGTCCTGGCGGCCGGAGGCGTCGGCCGCGCCCAGGTCGACGACCGCGAGGTGGCCGAGCGCCAGGCCGAGGTAGCCGAGGGCGGCGAGCTCGGAGCGGAGGTTCCGCGCGACGTACGCGATCACCGCGAGCGCCGTCGCCTGCGCCGACCAGGCGATCGCGAGGTTGCGACCGGAGACGAGGTCGGCCGTCGCGACGGCGACGACGACGAGGGCCGTCGCGCCGAGGACGCGTGTGAGGTCGACTGCGCGCCGGTAGACGCCCACCGCGGCGACGGTCACGGCGGCCGCGGCGACGAGGAGCGCGATGCCGCGGTCACGGTCGAGCGCGAACAGGATCCGGCTCGAGCCGAGGACGAGCGCCGTGGTCGCCGTCACGAACAGCGCTGCCATCCGGTGGAGACCCGCCTCGTCCCGCTGCAGCTGCCAGCCGATCGCGCCGCAGAGCAGCGCGAGGGCGGCCGCGGCGGCGGCGTCGACCGCCGTCCAGTCCCGTGTGCCGATGTCCCCCACGGCCCACGCGACGACACCGGCGGCGGCGAGCACCACGCCCGCGAGGCCGACGAGCTCGCCGAGCGGCGCGAGCCGCCGGGCGAGAACGGTCGACGCCGCGACCGCGACGATCGCCGCGACGAGGAGCGCGACCCCTCGGGTGCGGTCGAGCGCGAAGAGGACGGGGCTCGACGCGACGAGGAGTGCGGTGGCGACCGCCACGAGGGCTGCCGCGGCGCGGTCGAGGGGCAGCCGCGCCGCCAGGAGTTGCCACCCGATCGCGCCGGCGGCGAGCGTCGCGGCCGTCACCTGCGCGACGGCGATCGCAGCGGTGCCGCCCGCGGCGACGTCCTCGACCCACCACGTGCCGACACCCGCGGAGACGAGCACGGCCGCGGCCACCACCAGAGCCTCCCCGAGCGGGGCGAACCAGCGCGCGAGGGCCGTCGAGACGGCGGCCGCGACGATCGCGGCGACGAGGGTGGCCGTGCCCGCGTGCAGATCGGACTCGAAGAGCCGCAGCGTCACGCCCGCCACCGTCGTCGCCATCGCGACGATCCCGATCGACAGCCAGTCGAGCGACGCCCGCCCGGTCACGAACTGCCAGCCGACGGCTGCGGCGACGAGCGCGGCGGCCGTCGCGTAGGCGACGGCGATCGCGGCGAGGGCGCCTGGGTCGACATCGGCGGCGAGCACGAGGACCTGCGCGAAGACGTCGATCGCCGCGAGCGTGAGCAGCCATCGCCAGCGCATCCACGCGGCGACCGCTGCGGACGCGCCGAACACGAGCAGCGCGAACGCACTCCCCTCCGCGGTGAGGCCCTCGTCGATCGCGACGAGCGCCGGCGCGCTGAGGGCGCCGAGCAGTCCGAGGATCCCGATCAGCTCGGCCTTCCACGCGACGGCGATCGCCGATGCAGCTGTGGCGATGACCACGGCGACGACGAGCGCGCCCCAGGTCGGCACCATCTCGTAGAGCATCGTCGCGGCGGCGAGCGTCGCGTAGCCGCCCGCGATGCCGGTCGCGACGGCTGCGACGGCGGCGTCGAGGAGGCCGTACCGGCGCTCGAGCGCGAGCCCGACGCCGACGAGCAGGGCGCTCACGCCGGCGCCGATCGCGATCCTGGCGGACGGGCCGACCCAGCCGCGGTTCACGGCGAGGACGAACAGGAAGACGACGCCGAGCAGCATCACCGTCCCACCTGCGAGGGCGAGGCCGCGCGCGCCGAGCAGGTCGTACCGCTCCAGCCACTCCCGCATCGTCGGACGCGGTGGCCTCGGGGGCGACGGGGGAGGCGGAGGAGCCGCCGGCCGGGGCGCTCGCTCGGGCGGCGCCGTGGGCTCTGCCCTCGCCGCCGTCAACGCAGGCTCGGGGAGCGGCGCCCGCCGCTCGGGCGGCGTGGGAGGCGGCCCGGCAGGCTGTGCCGCCGGGGCCGGCCCGGCCGGCTTGCGCACGATCCGCCGCGGCGGAAGAGCGGGCCGCGGGGCCGCCTCGGGCGTCGGCGCCGCCTCGGGTGTCGGCGCCGGCCG
>NZ_DBNHWK010000081.1:0-16398 GCF_057140465.1 Gaiella sp. | reverse complement strand
CGACGCGGTCGGCCTAGCCGGCGACGAGATCGGGCTCGAGGCCGAGCCCGTCGAGGGCCTCGGGCTCGTCGGTGACCCCATCCCGTCGGCGCCGCCCGCGGTCCTCGACGTCCTGGCCGACGGAGGGATCCCCGTCGTGGCACCGCTCGCCCGGGGCCCTCTGAACGTCAACGCCGACGAGGCGGCGGCGGCGCTCGCGGTGGGCCTCGGCGCCGACCGGATCGTCTTCGTCTCGGACGTCCCGGGCGTGCTCCTCGACGACGCCGTCGTCGAGCGACTCGGGGTCGACGAGGCCGACCACCTGCTCGGGGACGGCCGCTTCGAGGGCGGGATCGTCCCGAAGCTCGTCGCGGCGATCGAGGCCGCGCGGGGCGGCGTCCGTGCGTCGATCGGCGCGACCGAGGTCGTCGCGTGACCGGCAGCCCGACGCCGGGCGCCGCGCCGGAGCCCCGCGAGGAGGCGGCGCCCCCGGCCGGGCCGCGCGACCGCGTGCTGCCGACGTACGCCCGCGCCGAGGTGACGATCGTCCGAGGGGAAGGCTGCCGTGTCTGGGACGACGCCGGGCGGTCGTACCTCGACTTCGTGGCGGGGATCGCGGTCGTCGGGCTCGGGCACGGACACCCGCGCGTGACCGAGGCGGCACGCGCGCAGCTCGATCGCCTCTGGCACGCGTCGAACCTCTACTGGACGGAGCCGATGCTGCGACTCGCCACGCTCTTGTCGGCGCGGCTCGGCGGCGCCCAGGCGTTCTTCTGCAACTCGGGAGCCGAGGCGAACGAGGCGGCGCTGAAGTACGCCCGGAAGGCGACCGGCCGACCGCGCATCGTCGCGCTCGAGGGGGGCTTCCACGGGCGGACGCTGGGGGCGCTGTCGGCGACCGGCCAGCCCGGGAAGTGGGAGGGCTTCGGGCCGCTCCTCCCCGGCGTCGCGTTCGTTCCCCCGAACGACGTCGAGGCGCTCGAGGCAGCCGTCTCGCCCGGTGGGGACGTGGCGCTCGTCCTGATCGAGCCGATCCTGGGCGAGGGGGGCGTGATCGCGCTCGACGAGCCGTTCGCGAGGGCCGCGGGGGAGATCGCCCGGGAGGTCGGCGCGCTCCTCTGCGTGGACGAGGTCCAGGCGGGGATGGGACGGACCGGGACGTTCTTCGCACACGAGGGCCTCGGCCTCGAGCCGGACCTCGTGACGCTCGCCAAGGGGCTCGGCAACGGCCTGCCGATCGGCGCGTTGCTCGTCGCCGATCGTGCCGCCGGCGGGCTCGCCCCGGGAGACCACGGCTCGACGTTCGGTGGCAACCCGGTGGCGGCGGCGGCCGCGTGCGCCGTCGTCGAGTCGATCGACGACGGGCTGCTCGCGAACGTGAGGGAGCGGGGCGCGAGGCTCGTCGCGGGCCTCGGCGGCCTTCCCGGCGTGCTCGACGTCCGGGGGCGGGGGCTCCTCCTCGGCGCCGTCCTCGACCGGGAGGTCGGGCCGGTGGTGGACGCGTGCCGCGATCGAGGCCTGCTCGTGCTCTCCGCCGGGCCCGACGTGCTGCGGCTGACGCCGCCGCTCGTCGTCTCGGCCGAGGAGGTCGAGGAGGCGCTCGACATCCTCGCGGCGACGCTGAGCCGGTGATGCATACCCTGCTACGGTGACGCATAGTATGAATCGACGCGAGCGACAGCAGGCGATCCTCCGCATCGTCGAGACGCAGGCGATCTCGACCCAGGCCGAGCTCGCCGCGGCGCTCCGCGACGAGGGGCACGACGTCGTCCAGACCACCGTCTCGCGGGACGTCGCGGAGCTCGGGCTCGTCAAGGTCCGGGCACCGTCGGGGCGGCTCGTCTACGCCGCGTCCGACACGAGCGACGCCGACCGGCTCCGCGCGATCGGTGCTGCGATGCGCCGGTACGCGGTCGGCGTCGAGGCCGCCGGGCCGCTCGTGATCGTCACGACCCCGTCCGGCTACGCCTCGGCGCTGGCGCAGGCGATCGACGAGGGCCGGCATCCGTCGATCGCGGGGACGCTCGCCGGTGACAACACGATCTTCGTCGTCCCGCGGGACGGCACCGGCACCCCCGGGGCGCTCGCCGAGGAGCTCGGCGGGCACCTGTCGGCCACGTAGCCTCGGCGGCGGCCGGGCGCGGAACCGTCGTCGCCGACCCCGACGCGACGGTGGTGCGCGTCCCTAGAATCCCAACGTGAGCCTGTGGGCCGGACGTGTCGAGGGCGCCGTCGACCCGGCGGTGTGAGAGTTCCTGCGCTCCGACGACGCAGAGCTCCTGCCGTACGACTGCGAGGCGACGGCGGAGCACGCGCAGCGGCTGCGGGCCGCCGGGCTGCTCACCGACGACGAGCTCGCGGAGGTCGAGTCGCGCCTCGCCGAGATCGCGCAGGACCCGACGGCGTACACGGAGGCGGACGAGGACGTCCACACCGCGATCGAGCGCGCGCTCGGCGAGGTCGGCCGCAAGGTGCACGCGGGGCGGTCGCGCAACGACCAGGTCGCCGCTGCGCTCCGCCTCTACACGCTCGACGCGTGCGCGGAGGCCCGCGAGGAGATCGACGCTCTCGCGCTCGTGATCCTCTCCTTCGCGGAGAGCGAGGCCGAGACGCTGATGCCGGGCTACACGCACCTCCAGCGCGGTCAGCCCGTGACCCTCGGCCACCACCTGCTCGCATGGGTGGAGATGCTCGACCGCGACCGGGGACGGTTCGCCCACGCGGCCGAGGCCGCCGCCGAGAGCCCGCTCGGGGCCGGGGCGCTCGCCGGGTCGACGCTCGGGCTCCCGCCGCCCGCCGGGCAGATGCGGAACTCGATCGACGCCGTGGCCGACCGTGACTTCGCGCTCGACTACCTGTACGCCGCCGCCGTGCTCTTCATCCACCTGTCCCGCATCGGTGAGGAGCTCGTCCTCTGGTCGAGCTCGGAGTTCGCCTTCGCCCGCCTGCCGGAGGCGGCCGCGACCGGCTCGTCGATGATGCCCCAGAAGCTCAACCCCGACGTCGCGGAGCTCACGCGCGGCAAGGCGGGGACGGCGATCGGCCGGCTCACCGGGCTGCTCGCGACCGTCAAGGGCCTTCCGCTCGCCTACGATCGCGACCTGCAGGAGGACAAGACCCCGGTCTTCGCCGCGCGACGCGACGTCCGCCTCGCCCTGCAGGCGCTGACCGTGCTCGTGAGCGGCCTCGAGGTCGACCGGGGCCGCCTCGGCCAGGCCGCTGCCGACCCCTTGCTGCTCGCCACCGACGCCGCGGAAGCGCTCGTCCGCGGCGGGACACCCTTCCGCGAGGCGCACTCGGAGGTCGCGGCGTCCGTCCGCGACGGCTCGTTCGAGCCTCTCGGCACCGCCGCCGAGAGCGTCGCCGCACGCGACGGGATCGGCCCCGGCGGCGTCGTCGAGGCGATCGCCGAGCTGCGCCACCGCTTCGGCGACAACCTCTAGCGGCGTCCCGGGACGGCGTCGGTGTGACGCCGGCGCACTGGGCGGCGTATCCGGGACGACACCGATCCGAACGGAGGCCGACCCATGAAGCGCATCGCCATCGCCGCACTGCTCCTGCTCTGCTCCGCTGCTCTCGCCGGCGTCCTGCGCCCCGAGGGCGCGGGCGCCGAGGAGCCGGCCACGACCACCGACACGGTCAGCGTCTCCGGCACGGGGTCGACGAGCGCCGTCCCCGACACCGCCATGATCTCCGCGGGTGTCGAGACCCGGGGCCCCACCGCGCAGCAGGCTCTCGATGCGAACTCGACGACGATGCGCGCCGTGATCGACGCCCTGCGCGCAGCGGGCGGGAGGAACGTGACCACGCAGGTCGTCTCGCTCTCCCCGCGCAGCGACGAGCAGGGCCGCCCGGACGGCTTCGTCGCCTCCAACGTCGTCTCCGCCGAGACGAGCCTGGGCGGCGTCGGTGCGTTGATCGACGCGGCCGTCGACGCCGGCGCGAACACGGTGTGGGGCCCGACGCTCTCGCGGAGCGACGCCGATCGGCTCTACCGCGACGCGCTCGTGAAGGCGGTCGCCGACGCGAAGACGCGGGCCGACACGCTCGCGGCGGCAGCCGGCCGCACGGTCGGTCGCGTCGTCTCGATCGTGGAGGGCGGAGCGGCCCCGGGGCCGCTCCAGGACCGGGCGGTCGGCGCGGTCGAGTCCTCGGTGCCGGTCGTCTCCGGCCCCCAGGAGATCACCGCCGTGGTGAGCGTCACCTACGAGCTCAGGTGACCCCCGGGCGGCTGCCGGTCGGTCGACGGCCGGCAGCCGTCCCCGTGGGGGTGCTACCGTTGCCGGCGATGCTCACTCGCGTCTAGGTCACTCGCTGCCGAGGCCCGCCCGACCGGGTCTCCCGTTTCGCGCGCCTAGACCCGACGAGTTGCAAGGAGCATCCGCATGACCCAGATCGACAGCACGCCCATCGGGGCGATCCGCGGAGGGGCGGTCGCCGCAGTCGACGTGCGTGACCTCGGCAAGGACTTCCGCCGGCGGCGAGCGCGCGGCCGGGGCGGCCCCGCGCTCGCCGGGGTGACGTTGACCGTGCGGCGGGGCGAGTGCGTCGCCGTCCTCGGGCAGAACGGCTCCGGGAAGTCGACGCTCGTCCGCATCCTGTCGACGCTGCTCCTCGCGGACGGCGGCACCGCCTCGGTCTTCGGTCACGACGTCGTCTCGGACGCGAAGGCCGTGCGCCGGCTCGTGAACCGCGTCTCCGTCGAGGCGTCGTTCTTCAAGAAGCTCTCGGCCGCCGAGAACCTGCACTACGCGGCGCGCTTCTACGGCATCACCGCGCGGCGGACGCGCGAGCGGATCCCCGAGATCCTCGCCCGCGTCGGGTTCCCCCCCGACCGTCGCGGCGAGCCGATGGAGAACCTGTCGCGGGGGATGCAGCAGAAGGTCGCGCTCGCCCGCGCCCTCCTCACGTCGCCCGTGCTGCTCCTCCTGGACGAGCCGACGACGGGCCTCGACCCGCGGTCGAAGCTCGAGGTGCAGACGTTCGTCCGCGAGGTGTGGGAGGCGCACGACGCGACGATCCTGCTCTGCACGCACGACCTCGCCGAGGCGGAGGCGCTCGCCGACCGCGTCGGGATCCTCGACCGGGGCGAGCTCCTGTGCCTCGAGCCGGTCGACGACCTGAAGCGTCGCTACGACGCGAGCACACTCGAGGATGCCTTCTTCACCGCCACCGGCCGCGTGTTCGAGGACGAGCGGCCCGACCGGGAGGTGACGGGGTGAGAGCCCTCGCCGTGACCATGAAGCACGAGCTGATCGGCCTCGGCGGCGTCGTCGAGCGGAACGTCTACCTGACGCGGCGCTACATCTGGTGGGACCTCGCGTTCTTCCTGTGGACGGTCGCGAACACCCTCACGATCGTCTTCATCGCGAAGGGGATCGAGGCGGCGGGCGGCGAGATCGACGTCGACCGCGCGACGACCACGCTGCTCATCGGCGCCGTCGTGTGGGCCTACCTCGGGATCATCTTCGAGTTCATCACGGAGACGGTCGCCTGGGAGCGCTGGGAGGGCACGATCGAGTACACGTTCATGGCGCCGCTCTCGCGGGCGATGCACCTCGGGGGAACGGGTGTGTTCTCTGTCCTCTACGGGCTCGTGCGGGCGGTCCTGCTGTTCGTCGTCGTCGCCCTCTTCTTCGACCTCGCGCTCGCGGACGCGAACTTCGCGGCCGCGCTCGTGGTGCTGCTCGTCGCCTCGGTCTCGTTCTTCGGGATCGGGATCATGACCGCGGTGCTGCCGCTGCTCTCGCCCGAGAAGGGCGCGCAGCTCGGCTTCGTCGCGCAGGGCCTGCTGCTCGTCGTCTCGGGCGTCTACTACCCGGTCTCGGTGCTGCCGTCGTGGATGGAGTGGGTGTCGACGATCTCACCGGCCACGTACGCGCTCGAGGGCATCCGTGCGGCGATCCTCGACGGCGCCCCGCTGGGGTCGCTCTGGCCGCAGCTCTGGCCGCTGATCGTGATCGGCCTGGTGTCGATCCCGCTCGGCCTGTGGGTGTTCTCGCTCGGCGAGCGCCACGCGAAGCGCCGTGGAAAGCTGAAGCGGAGCGGGTGATGATCGAGCTGAGAGCGGTGGAGGCGGACGCGGACTTCGAGGCGTGGCGCCGCGTCCGCCTCGCCGTGCTCCCCGACGAGCGGGCGGCGACGGTCGTCGAGATGCGCGCGCAGCTCGCGGACGAGCCGGAGCGCCTGCTGCTCCTCGCCGAGCTCGACGGCGAGCTCGCCGGCAGCGGGCTCGCCGGGCGCTCCTCGCTCGGGGGAGCGGGGGTGCACCCGAGGGTGCTCCCCTCCCATCGGCGGCGCGGCGTCGGGACGGCGCTGTACCGGGCGCTCGAGGCGCACGCGCGGGCGCACGGCTTCGGCGAGGCCGTCGGGTTCGTCGACGACGAGGGCTCGTTCGCGTTCGCGGCCGGCCTCGGGTTCCGGGAGGTCGACCGGCAGGTGGAGCAGGTGCGGACGCTGGACGGGACGGAGGAGCCGCCCGCGGCCCGCACCGACGTCGAGCTCGTCGCGATCGCGGCCCGGCCGGAGCTGCTCCGCGCCGCGTACCCCCTGGCCGTCGAGGCGTACGCCGACTTCGCGACCGTCCGGCCCGTCACCGTGACGCTCGACGAGTGGCTGCGCGACGAGGCGACGCTTCCGGGCGGGTCGTTCGTCGCGCTCGCCGACGGCGAGGTCGTCGGGTACGCCGGCCTCTGCCGCGACGCGGACGACCCGTCGCGTGCGGAGGACGGTCTCACCGCCGTCCGCCGCGACTGGAGGCGGCGCGGGGTCGCGACCGCGCTCAAGCGGGCGGAGCTCGCGTGGGCCGCGGCGCACGGGATCCGCCTCGTCTACACGTGGACGCAGCGCGGCAACGAGGCGATGCGGGCCGCGAACGCCCGCCTCGGCTACGTGACGCGGCACGTCTCGCGCACGATGTGGAAGGAGCTCGGGCCGTGACCCGGGTCGCTCCGGTTCGCTGGTTCCTCTTCACCGAGGGTGGCCTCTCGGCGGTGTTCGCCGGCTCGTTCACCGTCGCCGGCGTCTACTACGTCACGGAGATCGGGCTCGACCCGCTGCAGCTCGTGCTCATCGGGACGGTGATGGAGGCGACCGCGTTCGTGTTCGAGATCCCGACGGGCATCGTCGCCGACACGTACTCGCGCCGCGCCTCGTTGATCGTCGGCTGGTTCCTGCACGGCGCGGCGTTGCTCCTGATCGGGCTCGTGCCCTCGTACGAGGCGATCCTCGTCGCCTCGGGCCTCTCCGGCCTGGCGTTCACGTTCGAGAGCGGCGCGTACGAGGCGTGGATCACGGACGAGGTCGGCGCCGACCGCGTCGGTCCCGTCTTCGTGCGCGGCGCCCGCGTCAGCTACGGCGGGGCGCTGCTCGGCATCGTCGCCGCGACGGCGACCGCAGCGTGGCTCGATCTCGCCGACGCGATCGTCGCCGGAGGCGTCGTCGCCCTCGGGATCGCCGTCGCCGGCCTCCTCCTGATGCCCGAGACCGGCTTCCACCCGACGCCGAAGGCGGAGCGCGCGGGGTGGCGCTCCATGGTCGGCACCGCCGCGGCGGGCGTCAGGCTCGTCCGCGTCCAGCCCCTGCTGCTGCTGATGCTGGCGATCGCCTTCTTCGCCGGGATGTCGACCGAGGCTCTCGACCGCCTGTGGGAGGCGCACTTCCTCCGTGACATCGGCCTCCCCTCGCTCGGCTCGCTCGACCCTGTCTGGTGGTTCGCGGTGTTCCGGGTCGTGGAGCTGCTGCTCGGGCTCGCCGGCACCACGTTCCTCCTTCGCCGCTTCCGGAGCGGGAAGGCACCGCGGCTCGCGCGGACGCTCCTCGTCCTGACGGCGGTGCAGTGCGCGGCGATCGTCGTGTTCGGCCTCGCGACGGGCATCGTCGTCGGCCTCCTCGGCTTCTGGCTCTACAGCCTGACCCTCCAGCTCGCGCAGCCCGTCGCCATGACCTGGCTGAACCAGAACATCGAGGACTCGCGCGTCCGCGCGACGGTGATCTCGATGACCGGCCAGGTCGACGCGATCGGACAGGCGGGGGGCGGGCCGCTGATCGGGGCGCTCGGCAACGCCTTCGGGATCCGGCTCGCGATGCTCGCGAGCGCGGCGGTGCTGACACCGGCGCTCGCGCTCTACGCGCGCGCGTTGCGCCACGACGGACGCGAGGCCGCGCTCGGCGAGTTGGCGGCGGCATCGTCCGCCGGGGACCGCTAGGATCGGCGGGTCATTCGAGGCGACGTGGCCTCGGGCGCTGAGCGCCCGGGGCCTTTTTGCGTTTTCAGGAGGGAGAACGGAGATGGCACGACCGAGAGATGCAGCGAAGCGAGAGGCGCTCGTGAAGAGCCGCCACCGCGCGACCTCGTCCGTCGCGGCCCGGCGGGCGGTGCTGAAGCGGATCAAGGACGAGGGGATCGAGCACGTCCTCTTCTGGTTCACGGACATCGAGGGCCACTGCAAGTCGTTCGCGATCACGCCGGCGGAGATGGCGGACGCGCTCGACGACGGGATGGGCTTCGACGGCTCGTCGATCACGGGCTTCAACGCGATCGAGGAGTCGGACATGGTCGCGATCCCCGATCCGGCGACGTTCCAGGTCATGCCGCGGGCCACCGACGACGAGGGCAAGGAGATCGGGGCGAAGGTGGGCCGCCTGATCTGCGACGTCGTGAGGCCGGACGGCACCCCGTACGAGGGCGACCCGCGGCATGTCCTGCGGCAGGCGCTCGCACGCATGAAGAGCATGGGCTTCGACGCGTTCAACGTCGGTCCGGAGCTCGAGTACTTCCTGTTCGAGAGCGACTCCGACACGAAGACGCTGGACGAGGGCGGCTACTTCGCGATGACGGCGCAGGATGCCGCGACCGAGGTCCGCAACGACACGATCGGCGCCCTCGAGTCGGTCGGGATCCCGATCGAGTACCACCACCACGAGGTGGCGCCCTCGCAGCACGAGATCGACATGCGGTATGCGCCCGCGCTCGAGATGGCCGACCACTGCCTGACGTACCGGCTGATCGTGAAGGAGGTCGCCGCGTGGCACGGCTACTACGCGACGTTCATGCCGAAGCCGCTGTTCGGCGAGAACGGGTCGGGCATGCACACGCACATGTCGCTGTTCAAGAACGGCCGGAACCAGTTCTTCGACGCGAAGGACCCGCACCACCTGTCACCGACGGCGAAGGCGTTCATCGCCGGGCTCCTGACGCACGCCCGCGAGATGACCGCCGTGCTCGCGCAGTGGGTGAACTCGTACAAGCGCCTCGTGCCCGGGTACGAGGCTCCCGTGTACGTCGCGTGGTCGCAGCGGAACCGCTCCGCCCTGATCCGCATCCCGCTCTACAAGCCGGGGGCGGAGCAGGCGACCCGTGCGGAGATCCGCTGTCCGGACCCGTCCTGCAACCCCTATCTCGCGTTCGCCGCGCTCCTGCACGCCGGGCTCGAGGGCATCGAGCAGGGGTACGAGCTCTCCGACGAGATGACGACGAACCTCTACCGCCTGTCGGAGACCGAGCGCGACGAGCGCGGCATCGTCGCGCTGCCCGGCTCCCTCGGCGAGGCGATCGAGGAGCTCGCAGCCTCGCAGCTGATGGAGCGGGCCCTCGGCGCGCACATCTTCCCGCGCTTCGTGGAGCTGAAGCGGCGCGAGTGGAACGAGTACCGGATCCAGGTCTCCGAGTGGGAGCTGGAGCGGTACCTGAAGGCGCTCTGAGCTCCGCGCCCGAGCGCACGGCAGGCAGCTCGACGGTCCAGTGGGAGGAGGCCCGCTCCCTCCCACTGGACAGCATCCGTCCGATGTCGCATGATCCGAACCGCAGGGTGCGTCGCAAGGCGAGCGGCGTCCCCTGTGTCTGACGGCCGATCGCGGGTCCCCTGGTGTGGGGCCCGTGGTCGTTGTGGCGCGGTGTCGCGGTCGCGGCCGGCGTCAGGCGCCGGGCTTCCAGACCATGAGCGCGACGACCACGACCGCCGCGAGCAGCAGCGAGGCGTCGAGCGCGAGCCCGACGGGGGCGCGCAGCCGTCGGTCGAGCTCCGCGCTCGGGGCGTCGCCCTCCCGGGCGAGGCGCTCCGCGAGCTCCCGCGTGTGCCGCTCGCTGCGCCCCGTCAGCGTCCCGACGACCAGCATCCATGCGACGAGGACGAACGTCAGCGTCAGCCACGTGCCACCGAGGTCGTAGCCGCGGCGGTCGGCGAGCCAGAAGCCCATCCCGACGGTGAGCAGCAGGCCGCCGGCGACGATCGGCACCGCGGGCCGCACGGCGCCGAGGAGGAGCGCGACCTCGCTCGGGCGGCTCCGGCGCATCGCCGCCAAGCGCAGCGCGGCGGCGAGCAGGCTGCCGCCGACGAACAGCAGGGCGCCCGCAAAGTGCAGGAAGCGCAGCCACTCGACGCTCATGGGTGAACCGTAGACGACAATGTCGTCGTGATCACGGCGCTCCGCATCGTCCACGTGCTCTCCGCCTCCGTCTGGGTCGGCGGGACGGTCGCGCTCGTCGTCGTCGGCGTCCCCGCGATCCGGCGGCTGGAGGGCGAGGCGCGCGCGACCGCGATGCGCACGCTCGGGCGCCGCTGGCGTCCGCTCGGCTGGAGCGCCATGGGCGTCGCGATCCTCTCCGGCCTGTGGCTCACGGAGCTCCACGGCGGGTTCGCCCGCGCGGCGCTCGACACCGACTTCGACCGGGTCCTGATCGCCAAGTCGGCGCTCGTCCTCCTCCTCTGTGTCGGCGCGGTGGTCCACGACTACGTGCTCGGCCCGCGGCTGCAGCGGGAGCTGCGCGCGGAGGACCCGCAGGCGCCCGCGACCCGCCGCCGGCTCGTCGTCGTCGGCTGGTTCAACTTCGCGCTCACGATCGGCGTCCCGGTCCTCGGGGCGATCGCGCTCGGAGAGCTCACGTGACGGCGCGTGGCGCCCGCGACGGCGGAGGCTGATGGACGAGTCGTCCCGTCACCTGGCGCTCCTCACCCGCACGATCGAAGTGGTCAACTCCAGCCTCGACCTGCAGGAGGTGATGGAGGCGATCGCGCACGAGGTCGCGTCGGCGATGCAGACCGACGCGTGCTTCGTCTACCTCTACGACGAGGTGACGGGCGAGCTCGTCCTGCGCGCGACCCACGGGACGGCCGTCGAGGGCGAGACCGAGCGTCCGCGGATGCGACCGGGGGAGGGGATCACGGGCGTCGCCGCCGCCGAGCGCGCACCCGTGATGATCCCGTCGAGGGCGCATCTCGACCCGCGGTTCAAGCAGTTCCCCAACCTCCGTGAGGATCAGTACGAGTCGATCCTGGCCGTTCCCATCCTCGCGTCGCGACCCCGGGAGAAGCTCGAGGGCGCGCTCAACGTCCGCACTCGGGAGCCACGGGTGTTCTCCGACGAGGAGATCGGGCTCCTCGTGGCGATCGCCTCGCAGGTCGCGCAGTCGATCGAGCACGCGCGCCTGTACGAGGCGGCACAGCGGCGCGTCCGCGAGCTCGAGGCCCTGGCCCGGGTCTCCGAGGCGGTCTCGGAGTCGCTCTACCTCGAGGAGTCCCTGGAGGCGATCGTCCGGACGACGGTGGACTCGGTCGCGGCGACCGGCGCCGCGATCGTCCTCGAGGACGGGCGCATCGCCTGGCCGGAGGGACGGTCGGGCGCACACGCCGTCCGGCTCCCCCTCCGCTCGCGCGGCCGCGTGATCGGGGAGCTCGTCGTCGACCGTGACGCGCCGTTCTCGGCCGACGACACGCGCCTGCTGGAAGCGGTGGCGAGCCAGGCGGCCGTCGCGCTCGAGCAGGGGCGGATGGCGCTCCGCGGGGTGCTCGCCCAGGAGATCCACCACCGCGTCAAGAACAACCTCCAGACGGTCGCCTCGCTCCTCCGGCTGCAGGCGGCCGCCGGCGACGTCGAGCCCCGCAAGGCGCTCGGGGACTCGGTGAACCGGATCCTCGCGATCGCGGCCGTCCACGAGGAGCTGACCGAGCACCGCGAGGACGTCGTCGACCTCCGGGAGCTCGTCGACCGGCTGCGCGCGATGCTCGTGCAGGGGGTCGGTATCGACCCCGGCCGCCGGGTCACGGCCGACCTCGAGGAGGTGGCGCTCGCCGGGCAGCGTGCGACGGCGCTCGCGCTCGTCGTCTGCGAGCTCCTCGGCAACGCGCTCGAGCACGGCGCCGGCGACGTCGCGCTGACCCTGCGTCGCACGGACGGCGAGGTCGTGCTCGCGGTCTCCGATCGGGGCGACGGGATGGACGGTGCGGTCGACGGCACGGGGCTCTCGATCGTCCGCGCGCTCGTGCGCGACGAGCTGGGCGGCACGCTCGCGTTCTCCGAGGACGGCGGCCTGCGCGCCGTCGTCACGTTCGCCGAGTAGCGAGCGCCGCCGACCACCGCTCTCTACCCTTCGGCGGGTGCGGATCCTGATCGCCGAGGACGAGACGATCATCCGGCTCGACCTCCGGGCGATGCTCGAGCGGGCGGGGTTCGAGGTGTGCGCCGAGGCGCGCGACGGCGAGGAGGCGGTCGCACTCGCGCGCGAGACCGAGCCCGACGTCGCGCTGCTCGACGTGAAGATGCCGCGCCTGGATGGCATCGAGGCCGCGCGCCGGATCCTCGAGGAGCGGCCCCTGCCGATCGTGATCGTGACCGCGTACGGTGAGCAGGAGCTCGTTGCGCGAGCGGTCGAGGCCGGGGTGTTCGGCTACCTCGTCAAGCCGTTCCGCGAGGCCGACCTGCCGCCCGCGATCGCCACCGCGCGCGCCCGCCACGAGGAGCTCGGAGCCGTGCGCGCCGAGGCGGCCTCGCTCGCCGACGCACTCGCTGCGCGCAAGGCGATCGAGCGCGCGAAGGGGCTGCTGCAGGAGCGCGAGGGGCTGTCGGAGTCGGAGGCGTTCGCGCGGCTCCGGAAGGCGAGCCAGATCTCGGGCAAGCCCCTCCGCGTCGTCGCCGAGGCCCTGATCGCGACCCTCGAGCCGGGGGCCGCCTGACGCGACGGCCCCGCGCGGTCGCCGTCCTCAGGAGGCGTCGAGCAGTCGGTCCCGCTCGTGCCGCCGCAGCGCGCGGTGGCTCCCCCAGACAGCGCCGGCAACCAGCGCCAGCGGCCCGAGGAGCACCAGCGCATAGAGGAGGACGGACGCCTCCCAGGCGAGGATCCGCCCCGCCTCGCCCAGCGCGCGGTCGATGCGCGACGGCGTCGGTGGGACGACGGCGCCCTGCTCGGTGACGAGCGCGAGCTGGACGGTGGCGAGCTTCGCCTCCGACGTGCGTGTGCGTCGCTCGGCGGTCACGGCCGCGAGCTCGTCCCGCGCGGCCGCCCGGCGCGCCGTCAGCGTGGCGCGCTGCTCGGCCGTGAGGTCCGGGGAGGCGAGCTGCGCCGAGAGCCGCGCGATCCGGGTGCGGAGCGCGGTGACGCGGCGGGCGAGCGCGTCGATCTGCTCCTGGAGGTCGTCGATCTGCACCTGCTGGGCGACGATCGTGCCGAGCGAGGAGAGCCGTGTGATCGCGTCCTGCACCGCCTCCGTGGGGACGCGCAGGACGAGTGACGCGCTCCCGTCGTCCGCGGTCGCGTACGAGACCGACACGACGTAGCCGCCGAGCGAGCGCGTGACGTCGAGCGCCTCCTGCGTCGCGCCGGAGAGCGCATCGACGTCGGGCACGCGGACGGTGAGCGTCGCGCTCACGCGCTGGGCGCGGCCGGGCGTCGGCGCCGGAGCCGCCTCGACGGCGCCCGTGGCACCGGTCGCCGGCGCGGCCGTGGCGGCGTCCTGGCCGGGCTCGAGAGCGTCCGCGGGCGCTGCGTCGCGGCCGCCGGTCGCGAACAGGTCGCCGCTGCCGGAGCCGCCGCCCTCGAAGAGCCCGATCGTCCCGGCTGTGGCCACGGCGAGCACCGCCGCGGCCGGGAGCGCGACCCAGAGCGTGCGGCGTCGAGGGACGGGCCGGCCGCCGATGGGGAGGCGGACCCGAGCCCGACGCGGCGGTGGCTCGGTCGCCGCGATCGCGTCGACCCGGGAGCGGAGCCGGTCGGGGGCCACGGGCCGTGCGGCCTGCAGGTGGGCGAGGATCTCAGCGGAGGTCATCGGCGGTCACCTTCTCCTCGAGTCGTTGGAGCGCCCGGCTGAGGCGGGTGGAGACGGCGGTCGGGCTGATCCCGAGCACGCGGGCGGTCGTCTCGCCGTCGAGGTCGAGCACGACGCGGAGCGCGATCACCTCGCGCTCCACGGCGCTGAGCTCGGCGAGCGCGTTGCGGAGGACGGTCGACAGGCCCTCGGCGAACAGCTGTTCCACGCGCTCCGGCGTCGCCGCCAGCTCCTCGCGCCGTCGTCGGCGCTTCTCGGCACGGAACCAGTCGAGCGCAGTCGTGCGGGCGATGCCGAGCAGCCAGGCCTGGACGTCGCCACGAGCCGGGTCGAAGCGCTCCCAGTGGCGGAGCGCCTTCTCGAAGGTCGCCCCCGTGAGGTCCTCCGCGGTCTCCCGGTCGCGTGCGAGGTAGAGGAGGTAGCCGTAGACGTCGTCGAGTGACGACTCGGCCGCCTCGGCGAACGTCGGTCGGGCGCGGAGCCCCGATCGTGGCCCGGTGGCGGTCATCGCGTGCACGATCCGTCTACGCCGCCGGCCCCGGGATCGTCACGGCTCCGGCGATGCGGCATCGCCTAGCCCTCCAGCCCGGGCTGCGCCGCCTCGAACAGCTCCTCCCACCGCGTGAGCAGCCGTTGCAGCTCGTCGCGGGCCGTGCGATGCGCCGTCAGCAGGTCCATGTCCCCCCAGTCGACGGCCAGGCGCTCCTCGAGTGCCGCCACCTCCACCTCGAGCTCGGTGATCCGGGCCTCGGTCCGCTCGAGCTCCGTGGGGGTGCGCCGCTCCGGACGCGACTTCGCCCCGGAGCGTCGCGCGGACGGCGCGGAGGGGGACGGCTGGGACGCGGCGGGCGCGGTGGCCTCGGCCGTCTCCCGCTCGCGGACGAGGTCGGCCCAGCCGCCCTCGTACGAGCGCAGGCCACCCTCCTCGATCGCGACGATGCGGTCGGGGACGGCGTCGAGCACCGCCCGGTCGTGCGAGACGAGCAGGACCGTCCCGGGAAACGCCTCCAGTGCGGCCTCGAGTGCCTCGCGACTCTCCAGGTCGAGGTGGTTCGTCGGCTCGTCGAGCACGAGCAGGTTGGCCCCGGAGGCGACGAGCAGGGCGAGAGCGAGCCGTCGTCGCTCGCCGCCGGAGAGCACCGACACGGGCTTCTCGTGGCTCTCCCAGCCGGAGAACAGGAAGCGCCCGAGGAGCGCCTGGGCCTGCGGCCGGGGCAGGCCCGTCGCGGCGACCGCGGCGTCGAGCACGCTCCCGCGCTCCGGAAGCTCGACGTCGTGCTGGGAGAAGTAGGCGGGGACGACGCCGTGCCCGACGCGGACTGCTCCGGCCGCGGCGTCGCGGGCCCCGAGCAGCGTCTCGAGGAGCGTCGTCTTTCCCGACCCGTTCGGACCGACGAGCGCGACGTGCTCCCCGCGCTCGAGGACGAGCGTCGCGTCACGGAGCAGGGGCTTGTCTCCCGCGGAGAGGTCGACGTTGTCGGCCTCGAGCACGATGCGCCCGCTCCGCGGGGGCTTGAGGAAGTCGAAGCCGAGCGTCCGACGGCGCTTCGTGAGCGCCGTCAGCTCCTCCGCCGCCGACCGGCGCTCTGCCTCGAGCCGGGCGATCTGCGTGAGCTTCGCCTGCGCCTGCTTCGCCTTGCTCTTCTTGTACCGAAACCGCGCCACGAAGCGCTCGAGCCGCTCGATGTCGTCTGCGACGCGTCCCACCGTCGTCGCCGCGGCCGAGGCCCGGGCGGCCTTCTCGCGGCGCCACGCGTGCCACGGGCCGTCGAAGAAGTACGGCTTCGGCCCGCCGAGCTCGAGCACGGCGGTCGTCACCGCCTCCAGGAACCAGCGGTCGTGGGCGACGAGCACGACGGCCGCATCGAGCGCCACGAGCTCGCGCTCGAGCCACTCGAGGCTCTCGACGTCGAGGTGGTTCGTCGGCTCGTCGAGGAGCAGCAGATCGGGGTCGCCGGCGAGCGCGCGAGCGAGCGAGGCACGGGTGAGCTCGCCCCCCGAGAACGTGTCGAGCGACCGGTCGAGATCGGCGTCGTCGAAGCCCAGGCCGCGGAGCGCCGACGCGGCACGCTCCCGCCAGTCCCAGCCGCCGGCGTGCTCGAGGCGGGCCTGGGCGTCCGCGTAGCGGCGCATCGTCGCCGGGTCGTGCGTGCCGCCCGCCATCGCCGCCTCCAGACGACGCAGCTCCTCCTCGATCGCCGCCAGGTCGGCGGCACCTGAGAGCGCGTACTCCCGGAGCGAGAGCCCGCGGCCGCGAGGCGGCCTCTGGTCGTGGAGCGCCACGCGCGTGTCCTTTGCGAACGCGAGCTCTCCGCGCGCGGGGGACGTCTCGCCGACGATCGTCCGGAGCAGCGTCGTCTTCCCCGCCCCGTTCGACCCG
>NZ_DBNHWK010000080.1:0-23792 GCF_057140465.1 Gaiella sp. | reverse complement strand
GGCACCGCGTAGTACGTGAGGCCGAGCGCGGCTGCCCGCGCGAGCAGCCCGCCCGGGAACACGCCCGTCCGATCGGCCTCGGCGGCGGCCGGGCGGAGCTCTCGCTCCGCGAACTCGTGGGCGAGCTCCCGCAGGGCCGACTGCTCGGGGGTCGGCGTGAACGAGATGCCGCTCATCTCGCCGATCGTACTCCGGCCCGGGCGAGACAGGGCCCGACGCGAGGCGATGGCCCGAGGGCCGAGCTCAGAACACGAACAGCTCGACGCCGCCGGAGACGTTCAGCTCGATGCCCGTGACGTACCCGGCGAGGTCGGAGCAGAGGAACGCGATCGCGTTGGCGATGTCCTGGGGGTCACCGGGCCGCTTGAACACCGTGCGGTTCGCTATCCGCTCGTTCATCGCGGCGTTCGCGGCGTGGAAGATCTCGGTGCCGATGATCCCCGGGACGATGGCGTTGCACGTGATCCCGTGCCGGCCGCCCTCCATGGCGAGCGTCTTCGTGAGACCGAGGATCCCCGCCTTCGTCGTCGCGTAGCTCGCCTGGCCGAACCCACCGAGCGTCCCGGCGACGGACGCCATGTTGACGATACGGCCCCACCCGCGCTCCCTCATGTGCGGCCACACGGCCTGCGCGCAGGTGAACGCCCCGGTCAGGTTGACCCGGAGGTCTCGTTCCCAGAGCTCGGGCGACTGGTCGTGGAACTGGCCGACGTGGTCGAGCGTGGCCGCGTTGTTGACGAGGATGTCGACCGACCCGAACTCCGCCACGGTGCGCTCGACGACCGCTCGCACCTGATCACGGTCGGTGACGTCGCACTTGGCGGCGAACGAGCGCCGGCCCATCCCGCGTATCGCCTCCGCCGTCTCCTCCGTGTGGACGAGCCCCTGTGCCTTCGCGACCATGGCGAAGCCGCCGACGCTCTCCGCCGCCTCCGTCGACTCGTCGGACTCGACGAGCAGGTCGGCGATCACGACGTCGGCGCCGGCCCGTGCCAGCGTGAGCGCGTCGGCCCGTCCGAGGCCCCGTGACCCGCCCGTCACGATCGCGACGCGGCCGGAGAGATCGATCTCGAGCGCCACGCCGTGATCCTACGCCCGGCGGCTGCCCCGTGCCCGCTAATCGCCGCGGCGCGCATGCGCGCCCGTGGCGGCGACGCGACGAGACGGCTCCGGCTACTCCTTCGGCAGGAAGATCTCCTTCGCGATCACGAGGCGCTGGATCTGCGACGTGCCCTCGTAGATCTGGAACAGCTTCGCGTCGCGCATCAGCTTCTCGACCGGGTACTCCTTCATGTACCCGTAGCCGCCGAACACCTGGACGGCGTCCGTCGTGACCTTCATCGCCGTGTCGGCGGCGAAGCGCTTGGCGAACGACGAGTACTTCGTCGCCTTCCGCCCGAAGCCGTGATCGACCATCCACGCCGCCTGCCAGCAGAGGAGCCGCGCCGCCTCGATCTCCGTCGCCATGTCCGCGACGAGGAAGCTGACGCCCTGGTTCATCGCGATCGGCATCCCGAACTGGACGCGCTCCTTCGCGTAGTCGAGCGACAGCTCGTAGGCGGCCTGCGCGACGCCGACGGCACCGATCGCCGTCCCGGGGCGGGTGAAGTCGAGCGTCTGCATCGCGATCTTGAAGCCGTCGCCCTCCTCCCCGAGCCGGTTCCTCGCCGGGACGACCGCGTCCTGGAACGCGACCGCCGACGTGTCCGTCGCACGCTGGCCCATCTTGTCGAGGTGCTTCTCGATCGTCACGCCAGGCGTGTCCATGGGGACGACGAAGGCGGACAGGCCCCTGTGGCCCTTCGACCGATCGGTGGAGGCGAAGCAGACGATCCACGACGCCGGCCCGGCGTTCGTGATGAACATCTTCGACCCGTTGATCACGTACTCGTCGCCCGTGCGGACGGCCGTCGTCTGGATCCCGGACACGTCGGAGCCCGCCCCCGGCTCGGTGAGCCCGAAGCAGCCGAGGATCGGCTCCTCGACGAGCGGGCCGAGCCATTCCGTCTGCTGCTCCTCCGTCCCGGCGGCGAGGATCGGGCCCGCGGCGAGGCCGTTCGCGCAGAGCGTCGTGCCGATGCCGGAGCATCCCCAGTTGAGCTCCTCGTTGACGAGGATGCCTTCGAAGGCGGGGAGGTCGAGCCCGCCGAGACGCTCCGGGATGTGCAGGTTCATGAGCCCGACCTCGTGCGCCTTGGCGACGATCTCCGCGGCGTGGGTCTGGTGCTCGTCGTACTCCGCCGCCTTCGGGCGGATCTCGTTCTCGGCGAACTCGCGCGCGAGCGCGCGAAGCGCCGTCTGCTCGTCGGTGAGGGCGAACGACACGCCGCCCGCGACGCCGGTCTCCAACGTGGCCATCGTACGAACGCTCCCGGGTGTCGATTGACTAGTCAGTCAAGAGTAGAGGCCGCGGCCGCGGCCCGTCAACCGTCGCGGGCGTCGTCCGCCCGGATGTCCCGCCACAGCACGGCGTCCCGGCGCAGCGGCACCTTCGGCGCGACGAGCTCCCAGCCGCAGCGTCGGTAGAAGCCCTCGGCCTCGGCGGTGTGCAGCCAGAGCTCCGGGTAGCCGAGCCCGCGGGCGATCTCCTCCGCCGTACCGAGCAGGGCTCGACCGACGCCGAGGTTGCGCGCCGCCCCGACCACCACCATCCCCGAGATCCAGGGCCCCCGGTCGGCGAACCGCTCGTCGAGGTCGTCGTCGCACACGGAGATGCTCCCGGCGGGGACACCGTCCACGAGGGCGACGAGCGTGAAGGGAACCCGGTCCGCCTGCGCACGGGCGCGCACGGTGTCGAGCCACTGCGCGGGGCTGCGCCCGTGATCTCCGCCGCCCCACTCCTTCCAGTGCCAGTCCGCGACGAGCCCGACGAGGGCCGGGTGCTCGGCGAGCGGGACGACGCGCACGTCCGGCCTCACGACGCTCTCCTCCATGGACGCGATCGTAGGCGCACGGAGGCCGGCGCCGACGGCCTCGCGGAGCGTGCGGTTCGCCCGCGCCGGTGACACCCGGCCGCGATAGCGTCGGAGCGATGGACGTGCGGCTGTCGCTTCGAGACGTCTCCGTGTGGCGCTGGAAGGCGTCGAGCGGCACGCGCGTGCCGATCCTCGAGGGGATCGACTGGACGATCGCCGCGGGCGAGCGCTGGGCGCTCCTCGGGCCGAACGGCGCCGGGAAGACGACGCTCCTCACGATCGCGGGCGCCGTCGAGTTCCCGAGCCACGGCGACGCGGAGATCCTCGGCCGCACGCTCGGACGAACCGACGTCTTCGCGCTCCGCGAGCAGATCGGCTTCGTCGACGCCCGGGCGGGACGCCGGTTCGCCCTCGACCTCACCGTCGCAGAGGTCGTGCGCTCCGGCGCCACGCAGACGATCGGCTACTTCCCGGAGCGCCTCGGTGCACGACGACACCGGGCGGACGACCTCGTCGACCTGTTCGGCCTCGGTGCGCTCGCGTCGCGCCGGTTCGCCGATTGCTCGCACGGCGAGCGCACGCGCGCGCTGATCGCACGCGCCCTCGTTCCGAGCCCGCGGCTGCTCCTGCTCGACGAGCCGGGGTCCGGGCTCGACCTCCCCGGGCGCGAGACGCTGCTCGGCGCGCTCGACGAGCTCGTCGCCGAGCATCCCGACCTCGCGCTCGTCACGACCACGCACCACCTGGAGGAGCTCCCACGGTCGACGAGCCACGCACTGCTCCTCGACGCCGGTCGTGTGACCGCTCGGGGGCCCGCCGCCACCACGCTGACGTCGGCCGCGCTCTCCCGATGCTTCGGCCTCCGGATCAGGGTGCGCAGGGAGGGCGGCCGCTGGAGCGCCGTCGCCGCGGGCACCGCGTCGGAAGCGTCAGGAGCGCCCTAGGCGCGCGGCCTGTAGGCCTTCACGGTGGCCCCGTTGGCGCCGAACTTGAGCGCCTTCTCACGCGTGTCCTCGAACGTGGAGCGCATGTACGTGGCGACGAGGTTCCCGTGCTCGATGCGCTCGAAGCCGTGCTGTTCGAGGATCTCGGCGTACTCTCCGTCCAGGAGAGCCCCGGCAATTCAGCCGGTCCAGAGGTCGATGTTGCGCTTCCCCTCCTCCGACACGGGCCGCTGGATCGTGACGTCGGCGACCTGGATCCGCCCCCCGGGGACGAGCACGCGGTAGATCTCGGAGAACACGGCGCTCTTGTCGGGGACGAGGTCGATCACGCCGTTGGAGATGACGACGTCGAACGACCCGTCCTCGAACGGGAGCCGCTCGACCTGTCCCTCGACGAAGGTGACGTTGTCCACGCCCATCTCCGCTGCGGCAGCGCGCGCCTTGCCGAGCATCTCCGGCGTCATGTCGATCCCGGTGACGCTCCCTCCGGGGCCGACCATCTGGGCAGCGACGAGCGAGTCGGTGCCGGCGCCCGAGCCGAGGTCGAGCACGCGCTCGCCGGCCCCGATCGGCCCGAGGGAGAACGGGTTCGCGACCCCTGCGAAGGACTCGACGGCGGCATCGGGGACGTTCGCGAGGTGCGACGGGTAGTCGAGGTCCTCCGCCCATGCTCTCCCCGTCGGGAAGATGAAGTCGCGGTCGGGCTCCTGCGAGACGGCCGCGTAGGTCTTGCGGATCTCGTCGCGCAGCACGTCGACGTCGATCGGGGGGACAGGTGTCGTGGTCACACTGCTCCTCTCGGTGGACGCGCTCAACTATAGGGAGGCGACGCGAGCCCGGACAAGCCGCCGGCCAGGAGCGCCCGATCAGCCGGCAGGGTCGGGCCCGCGCATGCCCTGCAACTCGTCCGCCTGGAGCGGCCGGTCGGCGGCGGGCGCGCAGGGAAGCCCGGAAGCCTGCCATGCCGCGAACCCGCCGACGACATCCGTTGCGTCGACCCCGAGCTCACGCAAGGTCGCCGCCGAGAGCAGCGACGAGAAGCCGTGGTCGCACAGGAGCACGACCCGCGCCTCCACCGGCACGTGGGGCGTCCGCCAGGGCCCCGAGGGGTCGAGCCGCCACTCGAGCACCGTCCGGTTGACGTGGATCGCTCCTGGAACGATCCCGTCGCGGGCGCGCGTCGCCACCGAGCGGATGTCGACGAGGATCGCGCCCGCCGTCACGGCCTCGTGGGCGTCGTGGGGATCGAGTCGGGGAACGCGACGGCCGGCCGCGTCCATGAGCTCGCCGAGAGTCGCCACGGGAGCCGATCCTAGTCGGCCCGATAGGAACTGCCGTGGCCGGCGGGCTCGACCCGGGCGAGCGACCACACGAGCGGGAGGACGGCGAGGATCGGGATGCCGAGGATCGGCCACAGTGCCTGGAACCCGCCCGTCTCGCCGAGGACGGGCCGGAGCAGGTCGATCGCGACGCCCGCGAGGAGCGGCCCGGTGACGAGCGCGATCCCCTTCGTGGTGGTCGCGAGCCCGGCGATCGCGCCGCGATCGCTCGAGGGCATGAGCTTGAAGAGGAGCCCCCACGCGAGCGTCATCACGATCCCGCCCGCGATGCCGACGAAGAAGACGATCGACAGGTACCAGGCGTGCCAGCTGGTGGCGAGCCCTCCGGAGAGCAGCCCGAGACCGTAGACGACCGACGCGCCGACGATGACACGAGCGAGCCCGAACCGGTCGCCAAGGGGGCCGGCGAGGAGCGAGGCGACGATGTATGCGGCCGCGACGACCGCGAGCACGGTGCTCGACGTCGTGATCGACTCCCCCAAGCCGATCGTGATGTAGAGCACGACGAACGTCCGTGCTCCGGCGAAGGTGCCCTCCCAGGCGGTGTTCGCGACGAGGAACCTCGCCACGTCCGTGTTCGCGCGCAGGACGTCCCACGAGTGCCGCACGTAGACCCGAATGCCCTCGAAGACGCGCCCGTGCCCCCCGTCCTCGGCGATGAAGACGACCGGGACGGCGCAGGCGGCGGCGGCGACGACGGCGGCGAGGAGGAACGGCGCGGGCGCCCACGTGTGGAAGAGGAACCCACCACCGACGAGCGCGCCGGCGATCGCGAGCCCCCGGAAGAGGTGCTGGATGCCCTGGGCACGGCCGTAGACCTCGATCGGGAGCACGTCCGGGTAGAGCCCACGGTAGGGCGGCTCGTACACGTAGTAGGCGAAGAAGAGCGCGAGCACGAGCAGGGTCGTCGTCCACAGGGACGGCATGAACGCGATCAGGGCGAGACAGAACCCGATCGGCCCGATGGCCGCGAGCATGAACGGGCGTCGGCGGCCGAGGGGCGTGTGGAACGTGTCGCTCCACGGGCCGACGACGAGCGGCAACGTCATCGCGAACAGGCCCTCGGATGCGAGGACGAGCGCGATCAGCGTCGTCGACCCCGTGAACTTCTCGAGCAGCGGGGGAAGGTAGGCCGCGGTGGTGGTCAGCGCCCAGGCGAGCCCCAGCGCCCCGACGCCGAGCACGGCGACGTCCCGGCGGTGCCTGTTCTCAGGCGGTCGGTTCCGGATCGGCTGCGAGACCGCCGCAGACGACCTCGACCACGGTGCGCTCGGCACGTGCGACCTCCTCGTCGCCGTCGGGGAGCTGTCCCAGCACCCACCCCGTGAGGATCTCCTCGAGCGCGCCGTAGACGACCCAGCTCGCGAGACGGGGGTCGAGCTCCTGCCGGAACGTGCCCTCGCGCTGGCCCTGCTCGATCACGCGCTGGATCGACGCGAAGCCTTCGCGGACGTCGTCCACCTGCTCCTGCAGGTGGGGGCTGCGTGCGACCTCCCTGACCATCACGGTCACGAGCGCGGGGTCGTTGCGCCAGGTGCGGAGGAGGATCTTGGCGATCCCCCGGAGCTTCTCGTCGGCCGGCTCGTCGGACTCCTCGACGTCGCGGAACCGGGCGAGCAGGTCGCCCCAGTTCTCCCGGAACACCGTCGCCAGCACCTCGTCCTTCGACGGGAAGTAGTGGTAGAGGAGCCCGTGGGCGACACCGGCCTCCTCGGCGATGTCGCCGACCCGGGAGGTGTGGTAGCCGTCGCGCGCGAAGACGCGGACGGCTGCGTCGAGGATCGCGCGGCGCCGGTCCTCGACCGCGCCCCTGCGCTCACCGTTCTCCGATGCGATTGAACGGTCAGTCAACCCGGTCAGAATAGGGGGCATGCCGGAGACGACGCAACCGCTCACAGGCATCCTCGTCGTCGACCTGACCCGGCTCCTCCCCGGCGCGTTCGCGGCGAGCGAGCTTCGACGGCTCGGCGCGCGTGTCGTCCGCGTCGAGCCGCCCGACGGCGACCCACAGCGGAGGGCGGCTCCGGAATGGGATCGCGTGCTCCGCGCCGGCACGGAGTCCGTGGTCTGCGACCTCCGGGCCGAGCCGGGCTTCGCCCGCGACCTCTGCGCCCGGGCGGACGTCGTGCTCGAGGGCTTCCGGCCCGGCGTGCTGCAGGCGATCGGCGTCGATCCTGCCGACCTGCCCTCGTCGGTCGTCTGGTGCTCGCTCACCGGCTTCGGCGCGGAGGGCCGGCACCGCTCGCGCGCAGGTCACGACCTCAACTACCTCGGGTGGGCGGGCGCGCTCGAGGACGCGCCCGACGTCGTGCCGCCGCTCCCGATCGCCGACCTCGCCGCAGGAGCCCTCGGCGCGGTCACGGAGGTCCTCGCCGCGCTCCTCCTCCGGGCGCGGACGGGTGGGGGCTCCCGGATCGTCGTCTCGATGACCCACCGCTCGCACGGGCTCGTGGCGCACCGGCTCGGTGGTGACCCGCTACCGAGGATCCTCACCGGCGGCGCGGCCTGCTACCGGGCGTACGCGACGGCCGACGGGCGGCACCTGACCGTCGCGGCGCTCGAGCCGAAGTTCTTCGTCCGCCTCTGCTCGCTGCTCGAGCGGCCCGACCTCGGCCCGCGTCAGTACGACGACGACCAGGAGGCGCTCGCCGGCGAGCTCGCGGCGGTGTTCGCAGCCCGGTCGCTCACGGCGTGGCTCGACCTGTTCGACGGGGAGGACGTCTGTGTCGGGCCCGTCGCCACGCGCGCCGAGGCACATCTCGACCTCGGCCCGTGGCCGACCCTCCCGGAGCCGCCCGCCCTCGGCGAGCACACGGGCGCGTGGCGCGCCGAGCTCGGCCGTTCCTAGCGATCGACGCGAGCCGGCCGTCGCCCGGCGTCGGGACGGACGGCCGGCGGCGGGTCAGCTCCGCCGATCGGACGGGGCACCGAGCCCGAGCGCCGCCGGCAGCTCGTCGAGCGTCCGGATCGCGCCGACCCATTCGGGGTGGCGTCCCTCCCGGTCGAGGAGCACCGCGCGCATCCCGAGCGCCCGGGCGCCCTCGACGTCGTCCTCGGTCGAGTCGCCGACCATCGCCGCCTCCTCCGGCACGACGTCGAGCGCTGCGAGCGCGGTCTCGAAGATCGACGGATGGGGCTTCACGTAGCCGTGGTGGGCCGAGCCGACGCACACGTCGACGTCGAGGCCGTGGTGCTCGGCGAACTCCTCGAGGTCGCGCTGACCGTTCGACACGAGGCCGATGCGCAACCCGTACGAGCGGAGCGCCGCGATCGCGGGCAGGGCGTCGTCGTAGAGGAAGAAGTTCTCGTGGCGCTCCCACTCCCGGACGACGTCGGACGCGCACGCGCGGACGGCATCGCCGGCCCCTCCCATCCCGCGAACGATGTCCGCCGTGAACGTGACCCAGATCTCCTCGTCGTGCTCGAACTCGGGGTGTCGCTGGAGGTCGTCGAGGGCCGCGATCCTCGCTGCGTCGTGGAGCGCCGGGTCGAGCTCGATGCCGTGCCTCGCGGCGGCGCGCACGTACCCCTCGGGGCCGAGCTCCGGCCCCGGACGGAAGAGCGTGAAGTCGACGTCGAGCAGCACCGCGCGCAGCACGCGCCGAGGATAGCCAGGCCCGCCGCCGACACCGGCCCACGCCGGGAATCGGTACCCTTCGACCGCTCGGGGTGTGGCGCAGCCTGGTAGCGCGCTCCGTTCGGGTCGGAGAGGTCCCCAGTTCAAATCTGGGCACCCCGATGTGCGTCGCAGGGTGGGGATCGGCAGAGCGGATCCCCATCCGCGATCCCCTCCGGGCCTCACGAGTCGCCCGTCGCACCGCACACGGCCACGGGCCGGGATCGACGCCTCGTCGTGGGGCGGCGGCCCTTCTCGCCCGGCGTCGGGCCGACGGGGTACGCTCGCGGGGATGGCTCACCGCGACGAGATCGTCTCGCACGCGAACGAGCTGCTCGACGTCGCGCGCTGGCCGGAGTTCGCGCCGCCGGGCCTCCAGGTGATCGGGTCCGACGACGTCACGACGCTCGTCTCCGGCGTGTCCGCGTCCCGTGAGCTGTTCGAGGAGGCCGCCGGCGCCGGCGCCCAGATGGTGCTCGTGCACCACGGCATCTTCTGGCGCACCGAGCCGCTCGTCGTCGACGCACGCCTCCGCGGTCGACTCGAGGCGCTCTTCGCCGCCGACATGTCGCTCGTCGCCTACCACCTGGCGCTGGATGCGCACCCCGAGCTCGGCAACGCCGCCCAGCTCGCGCGGCGCCTCGGTGCGGAGTGCGAGGGGCCGTTCGCCGACGTCGGCGTCGCTGCCGGCTACGCCGCGCCTCTTCCCCTCCACGAGCTGATCGCCCGTGTGGAGGCGGAGACGCGACGGTCGCCGCTCGTCTTCGCCCACGGGCCGGAGGAGGTCGGTCGGGTCGCGATCGTCACGGGGGGAGGCGGCTACGAGCTGATCCGCGCTGCCCGCGAGGGCTTCGACGCGCTCGTGACGGGCGAGCCCGAGGAGCCGAGCGCGGCGACCGCCAGAGAGCTCGGCATCACGCTCGTGGCCGCCGGTCACCACGCGACGGAGCGGCTCGGCGTCCAGGCCCTCGGGGCACACCTCGCGGACCGGTACGGCCTGCGGCACGTGTTCGTCGACGTCGCGAACCCGGTGTGACGACGCGCGAGGCGGAGAGCCGGTCGCACGTCGACGACGCGGATCGCGCCGCCGCGTTGACCAGCGTCGTGCCGCACGGTTATCGTGAGGGTCGGATGAACGCTTTCGGGAGGCGGGCCCGTTGATCCCCGTCACTTCGAATGAGCGTCGATCAGGCCCGAGGAGCGCGCGCATGCGCGGCCGGGCCTTTTTCGTTGCTCGGAGGAGGCTGCAGTAGATGGCGAACCACCTGACGCCCGAGGAGCTCTCGAAGGAGCTCGGTATCGACCGCGACACCATCATCAAGCTCTGCATCGAGGAGGGCGTCCCGATCTACCACGGCAAGATCGACAAGTACCTCTTCCAGGCGCAGCTGCAGGCGGTCGCCGGCCCGTCGTCGTCGTCGTAGACGCACGGCGCCCACGCGGCGCAGCGATCCATCGTCATCCTCGGGCGGCCTTCGGGTCGCCCGAGACGTCTCGGCGCTAGCGCGACCTCGTCGTGCCGCGTCGGCGCGTGGGAGCCGTCTTCTTCGACTTCCCACGAGGCGCGCTCGACGTCGTCTCCTTGGCTGCCTTCACGCTCGCGCGCAGCGCCTCCATCAGGTCCGTCACGGGAGCCGGTGCGGCCACCGGCTCGGGCGTCACCAGCTCCTCGCCGCGAAGCTTCGCCTCGAGCAGGGCACGGAGATCGCGACGGTACTCGCTCGTCAGCGCGGCGGGCTCGAATGCCCCCGCGAGGCCCGTCACGAGCTGACGGGCGAGGTCGAGCTCCGCCTCCTTGACCTCGGTCGAGGCGACCGCCTCGTCGATCTCGGCGCGGGAGTGGACGTCCTCGGCGAGGAACATCGTCTCCAGCGCGAGCGCATCCCCGAGCGGCCGCACGAAGCAGAGCGACTCGCGGCCGGAGCGCACGAATCGCCCGAGCGCCCCGACGCTCTCGGTGCGCATCGCCTCCAGGAGCAGGCGGTACGGACGCCGCTGCGCCGGCGCCGCCCCCGGGACGAGGAGGTACGTGCGGTCGAGCCACACCGGATCGACGGCATCGAGCGACACGAAGCGGGTGATCTCGATCGCGCGGGAGTCGTCGTGGCGCTCGAGCGCCTCGAGCTCCTCCTCCTCGACGACGACGTACTGTCCCTTCGTCACCTCCCAGCCCTTGACGATCTCGTCGGGGCCGACCTCCCGGTCGTGCATCGGGCACCATCGCTTCTGCCGGATCGGCGTCAGGCACTCGCGATGGAGCATGCGGAAGGAGACGTCGGACTGTCGCGCGACAGGCTTCGTGGCCGGGGCCAATCCGACCGGGATCGACACGAGGCCGAAGCTCAGTGATCCGTTCCAGGTGACGCGCATGGCGGACGCCTCAGTCTAGGCGGACCGACTGCGTTCTCTACCCCGCCCTCGATCCCTCCATCTACAGTCAGAGTGTGACCGACCGACCGCGAACCATCGCACGACTCTGGCGCGACGCGGTCGCGCGGTGGCCCGAGGGCGAGACCGCGTACCTCACACGCACCGCGCAGGAGTGGAGCGCCGTGACGTGGGCCGAGGCCGCGGCGACCGTCGACGCGCGGGCCAATGGCCTCCTCGCGCGCGGGCTCGGGAAGGGCGACGCGTTCGCGCTCCTCGCCAGCACGACGCTCGACTGGGCGCTCACGGACTTCGCCCTCGCGCAGGTCGGAGCGGTCACGGCGCCGATCTACGCCACGAGCTCCCCGGCCGACGTCGCATACGTCCTCGAGCACGCCGGGGCCGTCGGCGTCCTCTGCGAGGACGACGAGCAGCGCGCGAAGGTCGACGCGGCCCGCGCGTCGCTGCCCGGCCTCCGGGAGGTGCTGACGTTCGCGGACCTCGCGGCGCTCGACGACGACGGGAGGGCGTTCGGCGCATCCCACCCGGCGGCGCTCGACGAGGCCGTGGCGGCCGTTGGCGAGGACGACCTCTTCACGTTCATCTACACCTCGGGAACGACCGGGCCGCCCAAGGGCTGCATGATCACCCACCGGAACTACTACGAGATGGTCGCGGTCCTCGAGGAGATGCCCGGGTTCGTGCACCACGGGGACCTCGCGCTCCTGTACCTCCCGCTCGCGCACAACTTCGGGAGGCTGATCCACCTCGCAGGGCCGTTCTCGGGCTTCGCGGTCGCGTTCGAGCCCGACCCGTACGCGGTCGTCGATGCGTTGCCGACGGTGCGGCCGACCGTCTTCCCGAGCGTCCCGCGGGCGTACGAGAAGATGCACACCGCGATCCTCACCGCGTTCGAGGAGACGACCGGCGTGAAGCGGCGCCTCGTCGACTGGGCGCTCGCGGTGGGCCGTCGAGTCGGGGCGCTACGGATGGAGGGGAAGCCGGTCCCGCGCGGGCTGGCGGCCCAACATCACCTGGCCGACCGGCTGGTGTACGCGAAGGTGAAGGAGCGGCTCGGCGGACGGCTCCGCGTGCCGATCTCCGGGGGAGCGCCGCTCGCGAAGGAGATCGCCGAGTTCTTCGACGCGGTCGACATCCAGATCTACGAGGGCTACGGGCTCACGGAGTGCACGAGCGCGGCGACCGCGAACGTCCCGAGCCGGTACCGCTACGGGACGGTCGGCCAGGCGCTCCCCGGCTTCGAGCTCGCGCTCGCGGACGACGGAGAGCTGCTGATCCGGTCACCGACCGTGTTCGCCGGCTACTACCGGGAGCCCGAGGCGACCGCCGCCGTCCTCGACGACGACGGGTGGCTCCACTCCGGCGACATCGCGACGATCGACGCGGACGGGTTCGTCACGATCACCGACCGGAAGAAGGACATCATCGTCACGGCCGGTGGCAAGAACATCGCGCCGCAGAACCTCGAGAACGACCTCAAGACCTCGCGCTTCGTGTCACAGGCGCTCGTCGTCGGCGACCGGCGGCCCTACCCGGCGGCGCTGATCACGCTCGATCCCGCCGAGATCGGGAAGTGGGCGCGCGAGCAGGACATCGACGACGACCCCGTCACGCTGGCACGCGACCCTCGGGTGCGCGCGCTCCTGCAGGGCGTCGTCGACGGCGTCAACGAGACGCGGACGAGGTTCGAGCAGATCAAGCGCTTCGCGATCCTCCCCCGCGACTTCGAGCCGGAGCGGGGTGAGGTCACGCCGACGCTGAAGCTGAAGCGACGCACGTGCATCGAGCACTTCGCCGACACGATCGACGCGCTCTACGCCGAGGCGGACGCACCCGACGCGTTCGCGGACGCCGGCTAGCCGCCCGGGACGCCCGTCACCGGGCCGGGGCTGATGCGCTGCGGCGGGGACTCGACGTCAGAGCAGCCGGCGACCGCCGACCCACCGCGACGAGTACCAGGACTCGTAGAGGCCCGAGATCTTGACGACGTCGCCGGTGTGCGGCGAGTGGATGAACTGGCCTCCGCCGATGTAGATGCCGTTGTGACCGAGCCCGTCGAAGAAGACGAGGTCACCGGGCTGGAGCTGGTCGCGCGACACCGGCACGCCGTAGTTGAACTGGGACGCCGCATGATGCGGGAGCTGCACGCCGACCTGTGCGAACACGTACATGATGAAGCCGGAGCAGTCGAAGCCCGCCGGGCTCGAGCCGCCCCATACGTACGGGACACCGAGGTACTGCATGGCGATCCCGACGACGCCGCCGTACTTCGCCGGCGGGAGCGTGGACGGGTCGAGCACCGACTCGACCGGGATCGGGTCGCTCTCGGCGGAGATCCTCGTCGCTTCCTCCCGCGTGGCACGCCGTGCGGCCCGCTGTGCGGCGAACCGGGCGCGCGCCTGGGCCTCGAGGCGGGCCTGGCGACGCCGCTCCGCCGCCTCGAGACGTGCGATCTCGTCCTGCACGGACGCGAGGAGTCGCTGCCGCTCGGCGAGCTGGCCCTCGATCCATCGACGCTGTGCGGAGCGCTCGGCGACCACTTCGGCCTGCCGTGCCCGTGCCGCGGTGAGCCGCTGCCGTCGTTCCCTGACCTCGGTCCGGAACTTCTTGACACGCTTCACGACGTCCGCGTCCTGCTGACCCACCCGCTGCACCATGTCGATGCGGTTGAGCAGGTCGTCGAGGCTCTCGGCGCCGAGGATCACCTCCACCGCGTCGGCGGTGTCGCCCTCGATGTAGAGCGCCCGGAGCCTGGCGGCGATGTGCTCCTGCGCGGCGGCGAGGCTCGACGCGGCCACGTCGAGATGGCGTGCATTCGAGCGGAGGTCGGTGTCGATGCGTCCGAGCTCGACGTTCGCGTAGTTGAAGGACTCGATCGCCTGCGAGAGCCGCGAGTCGAGCTCGCGCACCTGCTCGAGCACTGCCTGCGCCTCGGCGCGCTTGGAGCCGATCGGATCGGCGGGAGCGGCGCTGGCCGACACGAGAACGATCGCGGTGGTCGCCGCGATCAGGAGCAGAAGTACGGTGAGTCGTCGACTCGGAAGTCTCGTCATGGTCATGCTCGACCACCGACGACGCGAACCGTCGGCAGAGCGATGGCGGCGCCGGCGCCGGTCACAAGGGCAGGACCCTACCAGCAGCGGTGGCGAGCCGCAAACCGCCAGTGCCGGAAAAGCCTGCAAACACGCCACTTCACCCCGCCCGGAGCCGCACACCTGTGGTACGGTCCTGGGTCTGTGCGCGGACGGTCGGGACGGCACGCGCTGCAACGTGCGGCGCTCGCCTCCGCGGCGCTGGCGGCGGTGCTCGTACCCGCGGCCGGCGGCGCCGGATCGGCGGAGGGCCTGCGGGAGCAGGCACAGTCGCTGCAAGAGCAGCGGGCGTCACTCGCACGCTCCGAGCACGGCGCCCTGCTCGCGCTCTACGCCGCCGAGGCCTCGCTCTCCCGCGCACGGGCCGAGTCGGCACGGCGTGCGAGCCGCACGGCCGACCTCGAGAGGCAACAGCGGTCTGCAGACAGGCGCGCCGCTCTCGTTCGTCGGTCGCTCGAGGCGTCACAGGCGCGCGTCGCGCGCACGCTTCGGGCGCTGTACATGGCCGGCGACCCCGACCCGATCGCCGTCGTCCTCGGGGCAGCCTCGCTCGACGAGGTGATCACCGGTATCGAGAGCCTCCAGCGCGCGACGGCCCAGAACCGGCGGCTCGCCCGGGAGGCGCGAGCACGAGCCGAGCAGCTGAGCGCCCTCGAGGCGCAACTCGAGGAGCGTCGTGCTGCGGCCGCGCGCGCACGGGACGAGGCGGTCGCGGCCGCGGACGGCCTCGCCAGCGCCGTCGCCGAGCGGCGCGCCACGGTCGACGACGTTCGCAGTCGACTCGCCCTCGCCGATCGCCGCCTCGAGGCGCTCCAGGAGCAAGCCCGCGCGGCGACGGAGGCGACGGCCGCGATCACGCGCGCGGCAGCGCCGGCGACCCAGCCTGCCCAGGACACGGCCCGATCGGCCGATCGGGCCGACGACGCCCCTGCCCCCGCACCCGTGGAGTCGGTCGTGCCCCCGGCCGGTGAGACCCGGACGCTCGTCGTCGACGCGGTCGCCTACCACCTGCCCGGTCGGACGGCGAGCGGGCTTCCCGTCGGCCCGGGCATCGTCGCGGTCGACCCGCGCGTGATCCCGCTCGGGACGAGGCTCTTCATCCCGGGCTACGGCCCTGGGATCGCAGCCGACACGGGCACGGCGATCAAGGGCACCATCATCGACCTCTGGATGCCGTCGACCGCAGCCGCCCTCCGCTGGGGGCGGCGCACCGTCACGATCACGATCTACGGTTAGACGTCGTGCGCCTCCTCCTCGCCGCCGCGGCCGTCGCCGCCTGCCTCGTCGTCCCGGCCACGGCGCTCACGAGTGCGACAGGGCTTCGCCAGGAGCTCAACGCGAGCCTCCGCACCCCGGGCACGTCACCCGGCCACACTGCCGCGATCGCCGTCGACCTCGTGTCCGGGTCGCTGCTGTATGCGCACAACGCGACGACGCCGATCGTTCCCGCATCGACCGAGAAGCTGCCCGTCGCATGGGCTGCGCTCGTCCGGTTCGGGCCGACGTTCCGCTTCCACACCGACGTCCTGGGTGTGGGATCCCGGCAGGGGACGACGTGGGTCGGCGATCTCGTGCTCAAGGGCTTCGGCGACCCCACGTTCGAGTCCTCCGACCTCGCGGAGCTGGCTGCCGCGGTTCGTGCCGAGGGGATCAGACACGTGACCGGCCGCATCCGCGGCGACGAGTCGTTCTTCGACTCGCGACGCGACGCACCCGGATGGAAGCGGGGGTTCCTCGGGATCGAGTCCCCGCCCCTGTCGGCGCTCGTCGTCGACCGCGGGCGGGGGTGGCCGTCGCTGTCGCCGCCGCTCCTCGCGGCGCGGGCGTTCCGGGAGGCGCTGATCCGCCGCGGGATCACCGTTGGCGGGCCGCATGCGCTCGGCCGCGCTCCCGCCGACGCGCTCCTGCTGGCGGTCGATCGATCCGTGCGCCTGTCGAAGATCACCCAGGCAGTGAACAGCGACAGCGACAACTTCACCGCGGAGATGCTCCTGAAGGCGCTCGGAGCGAGCACGGGAGCGCTCGGGACGACCGCGGCCGGCGCGCGCGTCGTGATGCGCGAGCTCCGGTCGGCCGGCATCCCGACCCGCGACGTCCGGCTCGTCGACGGATCCGGGCTGTCGGGTGCCAACCGCCTCACCGCCCAGGCCATCGCCGGCGTCTTGCGGTCCGGCCTCACCGACCCGCGCATTCGCGGCGCGTTCCGCCTCTCGCTCGCCGTCTCCGGCTACAGCGGGACGATGCGCAACAGGCTGCCCGCGCTCCGTGGCCGGGTGCGCGGCAAGACCGGGACGACGAACGTCTCCTCGACGCTCGCCGGGCTCGTCGCCGGGAAGGTGGTGTTCGCCGTGCTGCACAACGGGTCGCCGGTCAACACGTGGGCCGCCAGGACCGCCCAGGACCGGTTCGTGACGGTGCTCGCCACCACGGGCTGAAGGCCAAACGGCGCACACGTCGGCGGCGCCGGCAGCGCCGGCGCCCCTCCCGTCACCGTGCGAGCAGCCGGAGGAGGTCGTCCTCCGAGAGGATCGGCACGCCGGACGCCTCGGCCTTTCGCAGCTTCGACGCCCCGGCCTCCTCGCCGACGACGAGGCCCGTCGTCTTCTTCGAGACCGAGTCGGAGACCGTGGCCCCGAGCGCCTCGAGCGCAGCGCCGGCCTCGTCGCGCGTGAAGCGCGAGAGCGTGCCCGTGATCACGTACCGCTGACCGCTCAGCGGCCCCTCGACGGACTGCTCCGCCTCCCCGGCCGCCAGGGTGAGACCGAGCCCGCGCAGCTCCTCGACGAGGGCCCGGTTCTCCGCGTCGGCGAACCACTCGGCGACCAGCTCGGCGCGATCGGGGCCGATTCCCTCGACCTGCTCCAGTCGCTCCTGCGTCGCGCCCAGCAACGCGTCGACCGACCCGAGGTCGCGCGCGAGGTTGCGCGCCATGATCCAGCCGACGTTCGGGATGTTGAGCCCGAAGAGCACCCGCGAGAACGGCTGCTGCTTCGAGCGCTCGATCGCCTCGATCGAGCGCGCCGCCGAGATCTCCCCGTAGCCCTCGATCTCCACGAGCTGCTCGGCCGTCAGCCGGTACAGGTCGGGCATCGACCTGAGCAGCCCCTCGTCCCAGAGCTTGCGCACGAACTGCTCGCCGACGCCCTCGATATCCATCGCCGCCCCGACCCAGTGGATGAGGGTCTCGAGCCCACGCGACGGGCATGCACGGTTCGGGCAACGATGCATCACCTCGCCCTCCGGCTTGACGACCGGCGTGTCGCACAGCGGGCACCGCTCCGGCATCGTGAACGGCCGCGTTCCGGCGGCATGCTCCCCGGCGGGCCCCACCACCTGGGGGATCACGTCGCCGGCGCGCTGGACGACGACGAGGTCGCCCTCGCGGATGTCCTTGCGGTTGATGTCCTCCTCGTTGTGCAGCGTCGCCGTCGACACGGTCACGCCCCCGACGTGCACCGGCTCGAGCTCCGCCCACGGGTTGAGGGCCCCTGTCCGGCCGACCCTGATGTGGATCCTCCGGAGCGTCGTCACGGCGGTCGTCGGTGCCCACTTGTAGGCGCGCGCCCACCGCGGCCGCTCGTGGAGCGCGCCGAGACGCGCCTGCTGGTCGAGGTCGTCGACCTTGATCACGATCCCGTCGATCTCGTAGTCGAGCTCTCCGCGGCGCGTCTCCCAGGTCGCGCAGGCGGCGGCGACCTCCTCGATCGTGTCGAGCCGCTCCGCGTGCGGGTTCGTACGGAAGCCGTGCGCGCGGAGCCACGCCAGCAGCTCCCACTGCGTGGCCACGTCGACACCTCTGTGCACCCCGGCGCCGTACACCCAGACGGAGAGCGGACGCTCGGCCGTGACCCGCGGGTCGAGCTGCCGGAGCGAGCCGGCGGCGGCGTTGCGCGGATTGGGGGCCGGCTTCTTCCCCGCCGCCTCCTGATCGGTGTTGAACCGCGCGAAGCCGGAGAGCGGGAAGTACACCTCCCCGCGCACCTCGACGACCGCGGGGGGGCGTTCACCGGCGCCGACGAGGATGCGCAGCGGCACCGCGTCGATCGTGCGCAGGTTCTGGGTCACGTCCTCGCCGCGCTCCCCGTCGCCCCGCGTCGCCCCACGCACCAGCGTCCCGGCCTCGTACACGAGCGACACGGCGGAGCCGTCGATCTTCGGCTCGATCACGAACGCAACCGGCTCGTCGGTGCCGAGCCGCTTGCGCACGTCGTCCGCCCACTTTCGCAACCCCTCCTCCGTCGTCACCTTCTCCAGCGAGCCCATGGGCTGGAGGTGGGAGACCTTCCGGAACCCCTCCGCCGGTGCGGCGCCGACGCGCTGCGTCGGCGAGTCGGCGGTGATCAGCGAGGGATCCTCGTCCTCGAGCGCGCGGAGCTCGTCGTAGAGCGCGTCGTAGGCGGCGTCCGGGATCTCCGGATCGTCGAGCACGTAGTAGCGGTGGTTGTGGTGCTCGATCAGCCGGCGCAGCTCCGCCGCGCGTGCCGCGCGGGCACGGTCAGAGGACATCGAGCAGCTCCCGCGCCGCGTGGACGAGCACGTCGGGCGCTTCCTCGAGGAGGCGCTCCGCCGTGTGGATGCCGCCCCAGCCGACGGCGACGGCGAGCGTGCCCGCCGCCTTCGCGGCCCGCACGTCGAACGGGGAGTCCCCGACGTACGCCGCCTCGTCGGGGCGCGCACCGAGACGGACGAGCGCCTCGAGGATGGGGTCGGGGTGGGGCTTGTGACGGTCGGTGTCGTCGGCCCCGACCAGGACGTCCGTGTGCTGCGCGAGCGCGGGGAAGCGTGCGAACGCGAGGTCGACCGTCGCGCGGCGCTTCGCGGTCACGATCCCGAGGCGGCGACCGGCGTCGCGAAGCTCCGGCAACAGCGCGACGAGGTCGTCGAACGCACGGAGCGTGTCGTGCAACCGCTCGTTCTCCTCCCGGTAGGCCTGGACGAGCTCGTCGACGCGATCGGGGTCGAGGGACTCCATCATCGCGATCAGCCCCGGCCCACCGATGCTCGCCCGCACCGCGTCGTCCGTCGCCGCGTCGAGGTCGCGCCCGAGCACCGTGCGCGAGGCGTAGCGCGCGGACGCCATGATCATCGGGCCCGAGTCGATGAGGGTGCCGTCGAGGTCGAAGAGGACGACGGGGTAGCGCACTGCGCGATCCTAGCCAGCGGCAGGGCGGCCCCGATCCCGGGCTCGGGGCCGGGACCGCGCGTAGTCGACCCGCTCGAGGTACAGGCCCCACGGCGGCGCCGTCTGCCCCGCCTCGTCCCGGGGGCGCCCCTCGAGGAGCCGCTCGATCGGCTCGGGCCCGCGCTCCAGCATCGTCCCGACGAGCGTCCGCACCATGTGACGCAGGAAGGAGTCCGCGGTGATCGTGAAATGGAGACGAGCCCCCGCTCGCTCCCACGCGGCCGCCGTCACCTCGCGCCGGAAGACCTCGTGCTGCGTCTCGGTGGGGGTGAACGCCCGGAAGTCGTGCTCGCCGACCAGGAGCGCGGCCGCCGTGTCGAGCGCCGTGTCGTCGAGCGGCCGCGGCCACCAGAGCGCGCGGCGGGTATCGAGCGCGGAGCGCTCGCGGCGGTTGAGCACGACGTACCGGTACGTGCGCGCCCGTGCCGAGAACCGGGCGTGGAATCCGGCCGGGGCCTCATCGGCGGCGAGGACGGCGACGTCGTCGGGAAGCGCGCTGTTGAGCGCCTCGGGGACACGGTCGAGGGGGGGCCCGCCGGAGACGGAGACCGACGCGACCTGGCCCGCGGCGTGCACACCGGCATCCGTGCGACCGGCGACCACGAGGTCGCCCCACGTCGGGAACACCGCGTCGCACGCCTCGCGCACGACCCCTTCCACGGTGCGGGCGCCCGGCTGGCGCGCCCAGCCGCGGAACCCCGTGCCGTCGTACTCGAGCGTGAGCCGGAGGATCATCGCGGTGCGAGGGGCCTGTTCCCGGGACGGGCGGAGCGGGCGACGTCACGAGCGCTCCGGCCTACGCCGGGGGCGGAGCGTGGCCCGGCGGTGGACGGCTCACGCATCTGCGTCGTCTCCGGTTGGCCCGACCTCGAGCCGGAGCCCGTCGACCGCCTCGACGACGACCGCCTGGCCGCGGTCGACGCGGGTGGCGCTGCGCGCGTCCCAGATCTCGCCCTGCACGCGGACCTGGCCGGCGGGATCGAGCGCGCTCAGCGCGACGCCGACGCGCCCGACGAGGTCCTCGGCACCGACGGCCGGGCGCGTACGACGACGTCGGCGACGCGACCACCAGACGAACGCGCCGGTCTCCCCCAGGTCGACGATCGCCGCCGCGATCACGAGGACGTAGCTCCACGGGGATGGCACGAAGAGGATGGCGACGATCAACGCGACGAGCGTGATCACGGGGACAGCCTAGACCGACCGGAGCACGATCACGCCGTGGCGCCCGGTGGGGTGGGCGTCACCGGGCCGATCGGCACCGCGGACGGAGCGGGAGGGGGGCGTCAGGCGGCCGGGTCGTAGTCGACGAACTCGAGGAAGGCCATCGGCGCGGCGTCTCCCTGCCGGGGGCCGAGCTTGACGATCCTCGTGTACCCGCCGGGACGCTCGGCGAACCGTGGGGCGACCTCGGAGAACAGATGGTGCACGACGTCGTTCGACCGCAACTCGGCCATCGCCTGGCGCCGGGCGTGCAGGTCACCACGCTTACCGAGCGTGACCAGCTTCTCCGCGTACGGCCGGACGGCCTTGGCCTTCGCCTCGGTCGTCTCGATGCGACCGTGGGTGATCAGCGCTCCCGTGAGGTTCGCATAGAGCGCACGCCGGTGGCTCGCGTCCCGCCCGAGCTTCTTGCCGGACTTCGCGTGCCGCATCCCTACTGCAGCTCCTCGCCCTTCAGCGTGAGGCCGTGCTGCGCCAGCGTCTCGCGAACCTCCTCGATCGACTTGCGGCCGAAGTTCGGGATCGCGGCGAGCTCCGCCTCGCCCTTCGACGTGAGATCGCCGATCGTCTCGATGCCGACGCGCTTGAGGCAGTTGTACGAACGGACGCCGAGCTCCAGCTCCTCGATCGGGAAGTTCTCCATCCCGTGCGACGTCGTCGCCTCGGCGACCTCGCCGACGACCGCCTCCCCGAACCCCTCGATCTTGTCGAGGTCGGTGAAGATCGCGAGCTGTCGGATGAGGATCTCGGCCGCCTCAGCGATCGCGTCCTTGGGCGAGATCGAGCCGTCGGTGGTCACGTCGAGGACGAGCTTGTCGTAGTCCGTCCGCTGACCGACGCGGGCACGGTCGACCTCGTACGCGACGCGCCGCACCGGCGAGAAGATCGAGTCGATCGGGATCACGCCGATCGTCGTCTCGGGGCCGCGATTGAGCTCGGCCGGGACGTAGCCGCGGCCGCGGCCGATCGTGAGCGTGATCTCGAGCTTCGACTTGTCGGCGAGGTGGGCGATCTCGAGGTCCGGGTTGAGGATCTCGAGGTCGGCGGGCGCCTCGATGTCAGCGGCGGTGACCACACCCGGCCCCTTGCGCGAGATGTGCACCTCGACCTCGGGGCTCTCCCCGTGCAGGACGCAGACGAGGTTCTTGAGGTTGAGGATGATGTCGGTCACGTCCTCCCGCACGCCGGGGAGCGTCGTGAACTCGTGCGCGACGCCCTCGATCTTCACGGCGGTGACGGCGGCGCCCTCGAGAGACGAGAGCAGGACGCGCCGCAGCGAGTTCCCGAACGTGTAGCCGAAGCCGCGGTCGAGCGGCTCGATCGCGAAGGTGCCGCGGTGCTCGTCCGCGTCCTCCGAGACGATCCGCGGGATCTGGAACTCCATCAGGCTGGTGCTGGTGGCCAAAGCGATCCTTTCGTACGTGGCGGTTCTGTTCGGGCGAGGAGGCCCTCGCCCCAAGGGTCATTTCGAGTAGAGCTCGACGATCAGCGATTCCTGGACGGGCGTGTCGATCTCGTCCCGGGCAGGCCACTTCAACATCTTCCCGCTGAGCCCGTCGTGATCTGCCTGCAGCCAGGGAGCGACGGAGGCGGTGAGGTCGGTCGCGTCCCGGACGAGCGACTCGGCGCCGCTGCCGGCGCGGAGGGTGATCACGTCGTCGGGCCGCACGGCGTAGCTCGGGATGTTCACGCGCCGGCCGTTGACCTGGAAGTGCCCGTGACGGACGAGCTGCCGCGCCTGGGCCCGCGAGCTGGCGAACCCGAGGCGATAGACGACGTTGTCGAGCCGCGTCTCGAGCATGCGCAGCAGGTTCTCGCCGGTCGGCCCGGTGCGTCGAGAGGCCTTCTCGTAGGTCGTCCGGAACTGCTTCTCGAGCAGTCCGTAGTACCGCCGGACCTTCTGCTTCTCGCGGAGCTGCAGCAGGTACTGGCTCTGCTTGATGCGCCCGCGCCCGTGCTCGCCGGGCGGGTAGGACCGGCGCTCGAGCGCGCACTTCTCCGTCAGGCACCGCTCACCCTTGAGGAAGAGCTTGACCCCCTCCCGGCGGCAGAGCCTGCACTTGGGCCCGAGATCCCTGGCCACTTAGACTCGCCTCCGCTTCTTCTGACGGACACCGTTGTGCGCCTGCGGGGAGACGTCGCGGACGCCGATGATCTCGAGACCCGCCGCCTGCAGCGAGCGGATCGCGGTCTCACGTCCCGAGCCGGGCCCCTTGACGAAGACCTCCACCTTCTGGAGGCCGTGCTCCATGCCCTTCCGCGCGCAGTTGTCGGCCGTGACCTGCGCCGCGAACGGGGTCGACTTGCGGGAGCCCTTGAACCCGGCGGAACCGGCCGACTCCCACACGATCACGTTCCCCTCGGGGTCCGTGAGCGTGACGATCGTGTTGTTGAACGACGTCTTGATGTGCGCCTGCCCGACGGCGATGTTCTTGCGGGCCCGGCGCCGGCTCCGACCGCGGGCTGCTGACTTGCGTGGGGGCGCCATTACTTCGCCTTCTTCCCGCGACCGACGGTCTTCTTCGGGCCCTTGCGGGTGCGCGCGTTCGTCTTCGTCCGCTGCCCGCGAACCGGGAGCCCCCGGCGATGGCGGATCCCGCGGTAGGACCCGATCTCGCCCAGCCGCTTGATCGCCTGGGCCCGCTCCCGCCTCAGGTCACCTTCGACCTCGACGTTCTGGTCGATGTACGTGCGGAGCTTCGTGACCTCCTCGTCGGTCAGGTCCTTCACCTTCTGGTCGGGGTCGAGCGCGAGGTCGGTGCAGATCCTGCGCGCGGTCGACGCCCCGATCCCGAAGATGTAGGTGAGGCCGACCTCGAGACGCTTCGTATTGGGGAGGTTGACGCCGGCGATTCGTGCCATCGAATGGGCCTCCTAGCCCTGGCGCTGCTTGTGACGAGGGTTCGAACAGATGACCATCGTGCGTCCGTGCCGCTTGATGACGCGGCAGCGATCGCACATGGGCTTGACGGAGGGACGAACTTTCACGGGGGGTCCTTACTTCAGCCGGAAGGTGATGCGACCTCGTGTCAGGTCGTAGGGGGAGAGCTCGACCTTCACGCGATCGCCCGGGAGGATCCGGATGTAGTGC
>NZ_DBNHWK010000079.1:0-13918 GCF_057140465.1 Gaiella sp. | reverse complement strand
ACGTCGGCAGGGTGCCCCGGTGCGAACGGGCCCGGGGGGAAGCCGACGGGCCAACCGAAGCCTCCGAAGCAGACGATCCGGTCGAGGAGGGCCTGGCACTGATGGCCCGGGCGCGGGCTCCATCCGGCGGCCATCGTCACGAGCTCCCAGGAGGCGCCGTCGCGGGAGCGCCAGACGTCGTTGAAGTACGGGCAGTCGAGCCCTCCTGCTCCGGGGACGCACAGGAAGCCGTCCTCGCCGCCGAGCAGGTACAGGAAGCCGCCCTTCTCGACGAGGGCTGCACCCGCACGTGCGGGCCAGGGCGCGTCGCCGGTCACGAGCTCCCAGCTCGCGCCGTCGCGCGAGCGCCACACGTCGTCGTAGAGCACGCGGCCGCTGCCGCCGATCGCGACGTCGTCACCGCTGCCGCCGCCGAGGACGTAGATCCACCCCTTGAAGACGATCGCGCTCAGACCGGCTCGGCCGGCCCACGGCGCAGCCGACGTGAGCTCCGTCCATGACGACCCGTCGCGCGACGCCCAGACGTCGTTGAAGAACTGCGAGTCCGGGACGACCGGCGGGCACGGGATCGGTGCGGGCGGGCACTGACCGGGGAAGATGGGATTCGACACGACGCTGAAGTCCTGGCCGCCGAGCACGAACATCGAGCCGCCCTTCGTCACCGCCTGGAAGTAGCCGCGGGCGGCCCACGGTGCTCCGTTCGTCACCTGACGCCACGTCTTCCCGACGTCGCCGCTCACCCACACGTCGTTCCAGAGCGTGCTGCCGAAGGGGTTGAGCACGGTCGGGTCCGGCGTCCGTCCGCCCATCACGTAGAGACGGTTGCGCAGCTCGACCGCCTGCAGCCCTGCCCGTCCGGCCCAGCCCTGGCCCTGCCCGTCGTACACCTTCGTCCAGGTGTACGCGCCGATATCGGGCGCCCCGTTCGCTGCCGTCGCGGTCGCCGTCGCCGTCGCCGCGAGCGTCGCCGCGCCGAGCGCGATGCCCAGCACGATGCGCACGAGCCGTCCATTCATCGTCTCCCCCCCGATCTCCCCTCGTTCGCCGCGCCCCGTCCGCGGTCCTCGACTCCAAGCATGCCCCGTCTTCCGTCGACGGTCAACGCCTCGTCACCCGATCCCACGGTCCGTGCGAACATGTGTTCGTGACATCGCAGGGGACAGCCCACGGCCGGTTCGCACGGGCGCTCGCGCGGCGCGACCTCGTCCAGGCGGAGCTCGCCGCACTCGAGCTCGGCCGGCTGTCGCTGGACGATGCGCTGCAGCTCGTCCACCTCTACGCGGAGCGTCGCAGCCCCAAGTACGAGCGCGCCGCTCTGCGCTGGCTCGAGCGGTACCTCGTCGAGACCGGCCCGACGCTCGGGGACGTCGCCGCGATCGCGGCGCTCTTCGTCGAGCGAGCGCCGCCGACGTGACGCGACGGGCCGCTGCGATCCGCCACGGGCACGAGGCCGTCCAGCCGGCGAGCGCCGGGTGAGCGTCACGTAGAGTGGACGCCCAGGAGAGCGACCTGGAGGTGGCCGAGCGATGGACGGTGTGACGAGGGAGCAGCTGGCTGCGGCGCCGGCCGCCTACTTCGAGGCGGTCGACCGCAAGGACATGGCGGCGACGCTCGGGTTCTTCCACGACGACGCGACGTTCACGGTGCAGACAGCCGGGTTGACGTTCGCCGGGAAGGACGAGATCGAAGGCATGTTCACGACGTTCTTCGCGGACTACGACGTGATCAGGCACGGCGTGACGAACCTCGTCGTCGACGAGGCCGCGGCGAGGGCGGCGACGGAGCAGACCTGCCCCCACGTCCGGGCCGACGGCACGCCCGAGACGGTGGTCACGTGCAACGTCTTCGAGTTCGCGCCGGACGGGCGCTTCCGCCGCGTGATCGTGTGGATCGACGGGGTGTCGCCGCTGAAGTAGCGGCGCCAGGCCGTGACGGCCGGCGCGGCACCCCGCGCCCTGTCGCGATTCGACCGCCGCCGTGGCCGACGTCGAGCGTCCGTACCGCGACCTCAGGGTCGGAGACACTCGTCCGGTAGGGAACTGCTGCCTGATCGCCGCCACGCGTGAGGCGCCGTGCGCCGGCGGCGTCACTCACCGCTCTGCAGACCGTCCGCGTGGTTCCTCGTGCCTCGGAGCTCCCCGGGTTGGACTCGAACCAACAACCCTCCGGTTAACAGCCGGATGCTCTGCCAATTGAGCTACCGGGGAAGGAGCGCCCAGATTCTAGCTGCGTCCACGGCAGGAGCCGGGAAGGGGAACGCGGGGCGACGGGCCGCGCCTCTGGAACAATGCCGCGATGCGCAGCGTCGTCCGCTCCGCCGGCCTGCAGGCGCGTGTCGCGCGTCGACTCGCGCTGCGCCGTGGAGCGACACGACGCGAGCGCTTCGGGCGGCGTGACGACCGTCTCGTGTTCGTCGTCGGATCGCCGCGGTCGGGCACGACGTTCCTCGGCGGTGCGATCGGCTCGCTGCCCGGGTTCGTCGACATGGGCGAGGTCGCGCCGGTGAAGGCCGCCATTCCCGAGCTCGTGGCGCTCCCCGTGCCCGATGCCGCTGCACGCCTGCGCACGATCGTCGACGCCGCACGGCGTGTCGGGCTCGTCGGCGCGGTCCGGCCCGTCGAGCAGACGCCCGAGATGGCCTACCTCGTCGACGCCGCGCTCGTCGCATTCCCCGAGTGCCGCGTCGTGCACATCGTCCGCGACGGCCGGGACGTCTGCTGCTCGCTGCTCGAGAAGGGATGGCTCGGCAGCGCCCGTGCCGGGGGCGCCGACGACGCGGGGCTCCGGTACGGGGTGGAGCCGCGCTTCTGGGTGGAGGTGGAGCGACACGACGAGTTCTCGACGGTCTCCGAGGCCCAGCGCGTCGCCTGGGCCTGGCGCCGGTACGTCGAGGCGGCCCGTTCTGCATACGGCCCGGTGTTCGAGCTTCGCTACGAGTCGCTCGCCGCCGACCCGGACGCCGCCGCCGAGCTCCTCGCGGCGCACGTCGACGCCCCGGTCGAGCCGCTCGCAACCGCACTGCGTGCGGTGCACGCGGAGTCGATCGGCCGCTTCCGCCGCGACCTCTCGGCGGAGGAGCTCGCGGACATCGAGCGGGAGGCCGGCGACCTGCTTCGGGACCTCGGCTACCTCGAGCCCTGACCGTCCGCCGGCTCGCCCGGCTCGAGGACGAACATGCGGATCTCGCGGCCGGCACGGTGCCGGTAGCCCTCGTAGCCCGGCCAGAACGCGAGGGCGGCGCTCCAGTAGCGCTCGAACTCGTCCACCCGCGCCCGCCGGGGTCGCAGCACCCGGCTCACGCCGTCGACCGTCACCGTCGCGGAGGACGCAGCGTCCAGGTTCAGCGCCCACGCCGGGTGATCGGGCCGTCCCCAGTTCGACGCGATCAGGACGACCCGCTCGCCGTCCTCGACGTAGAGCAACGGCACCGTGCGCTCCACCGCGCTCCGCCGTCCGCGCACGGTCAGGTAGCAGAGGGGGAAGTCGGTGCCGAGCGACGTGATGGAGTGCCGACGGTCGCGGAAGGGGAGATCGAGGCGGTGCAGCGCGCGTGCCCCCACCCACGAGAACGCCCGCGTACGGCCGAGCGCCCGCACCGCCGACGCGTACGGGTTCACCGCACGGTGTCGGCCACGTGGAGCTGGAGGAGCTCCGGCCGGTGGTAGTGCCCGGCCGGGTCGAAGCGCTGGCGCTCCTCGATCAGCCGCGCCGGATCGAGGTCGGCGTACAGGATTCCCTCCTCGCCGTAGAGCGGGCCCGCGAGGTACGTGCCGTCGGGGGCGAGGATCGCGCTCCCACCACGGCCGATCAGGTCCCGTTTCTCGATCAGGCGTCGGAGCGGGAACTCCGGCGGATACGACGCCGCACGCTGGAAGTGGCACGGCGAGATCACGAAGGCCCGCGACTCGCGCGCGACGTGGACGAGCGTCGCCTGCCACGCGTCGCCGTCGTCGGCCGTCGAGGCGATGTACAGCTCGACGCCGGACTCGTACAGCGCGAATCGCGCGAGCGGCATGTAGTTCTCCCAGCACACGAGGCCTCCGATGCGCCCCAGTGGCGTCGCGATCGCGCGCAAGCCGCGCCCGTCGCCCTGGCCCCAGACCAGCCGCTCGTGGTTCGTCGGCACGAGCTTGCGATGGTGGAGCGCGAGCCGCCCGTCGGGTGCGTGGTACAGCAGCGTGTTGTACAGCGTCCCCGGACGCTCGGGGTCTCGCTCGTTGACGCCGGTGACGAGCCAGACGCCGTTGTCGCGCGCCACGGCGCCGAGCCGGTCGCACGCTGCGCCGGGGACGTCCACCGACGATCGGGCGAGCATCGCGAAGGCCTCCTTCGCCCCGTCCTCGGCCCAGCCGGCGAGCGCCTTCGCCCAGACCGACGACGGGTACGCGGACACGAACGTCTCGGGGAACACGACGAGGTGCGCTCCCGCCGCCGCCGCCTCCCCGGTGACCTCCTGGAGCCGGTCGAGCGTCGCGTCGAGGTCGAGGACGGCCGGCTCGACCTGGCAGCAGGCGACGCGGACAAGGTCGTCCATCGCGACAGCCTACCCCGCGGATGCCGCTAGGCGAGCTCGCCCAGGGCCTGGCGGACCTTGGCGAGATGGGCCTGCAGCTCCGTCGCCCGTGCGAGGTCGGCGCCGTGGAGATCCCGCCGCAGCTTGCGCTCGCGCAGCCGGAGCAGGAGCTCGGTCCCCGTCCGCTCGTCGATCGCCTCCCGCTCCGCCCGCGCGTCGAGCTCCGCCCGCAGCGCGACGAGCTCCGGGTCCTCTGCCCCACCCTCGACGAGCACCGTGCGGAAGCGGCGGTGCAGCTCGTCGTCGAGGTGGTCGGCGGACAGGGCCGCGAGCTGCCGGCGCAGGCCCTCGTGCACGAGGCATGCCGCCAGCGCGTCGCGCTCGAGACGCTCGCCGGCGGCGAGCAGGCGGGGGGGCTGCTCCTGGGTCGGGCCACCGCGCCCGGAGGGACGACCTGCGGGCGCGAGCCCGGCCAGGGTCTCACGGGGCAGGTCGAGGCGGTCGGCGAGGAGGCGGAGCGCCTCGTGCCGCTCGGGTGAGTCCTCGGCCGCGGCGAGGACCTCGCGCGCCCGCACGAAGGCCTCCTGGCGGTCTTCGGCGCGCTCGATCTCGATCCGCACACGGTAGTGGAGGTAGCTCTCGGCGCCCACGAGGCGCCCCTCGAAGCCATCCGGAGCATCGGCCGGGTCGAGCCCGGGCGGGAGCGTGACGACACGCACGTCGAAGCCCTGTCGCACCGCGAGCTCCATCCCCCGCAGCGTCGCCTCCTGGCCCGCCGCGTCGGCGTCGAAGCACAGGTACAGCCGCTTGGTGAGCCGTCCGAGCTCCCGCACGTGCGGCTCGGTGAGCGCGGTGCCCATCGCGGCCACCACCGGCTCGAAGCCCACCTGCCGGAGCGCGATCACGTCGGTGTTCCCCTCGACGACGACTGCGCGATCCTGCCGTGCGATCGCCTGGCGGGCGAGGTGCAGCCCGTAGAGGACGGCGCTCTTCTTGAACAGCTCACCCTCCGGGGAGTTCACGTACTTCCCCCGTAGCGGGTCGTCCTCACGGAGCTTGCGGGCCTGGAACCCGATCACCCGCCCCCGCGCGTCGGCGAGCGGAAACATCAGCCGGAACGAGAAGTAGTCGTTGCCCCGCGCGTTCGCGAGCCCGACCGCCTTCAGCTCGTCCAGCGTGAACCCCCGCTCTCGCGCCTTCGCCACGAGCCCGCGCCCCGGCGAGAGCCCGAGGCGGAACTCACGCGTGATCTCCCCGCCGAGCCCGCGGCCGGTGAGGTAGTCGCGAACCGCTTCTCCGGCCGGCGCCTCCCAGAGGTACCGCTCGAAGTACGTCGTCGCCTGCTCGAGCGCCTGGTGAAGCCGCTCACGGCGCTGGCGGGCACGTTCGGCCGCCGGCGACACCTCCTCGTACTCGAGCTGCACGCGGAAGCGGTCGGCGAGCCATTCGACGGCGCCCACGAAGTCGACGCTCTCGGTCTCCTGGACGAACCGGACGACGTCGCCGCCGCGGTGACAGCCGAAGCAGTAGTAGAGCTTGTCGGTCGCGTTGACCGAGAAGCTCGGCGTGCGCTCCTCGTGGAAGGGGCAACGACCGGTGAAGCGAGCGCCCCGCTTGCGGAGCGCCGTGCGCTGCGAGACGACGTCGACGATGTCGGCCGCGGCGACGACCTCGCGCACCGACGAGTCCTTGATCCGGCTCACAGGTCGCGAGCGTACGCGAGCGCGAAGCGATCGGTCATCCCGGCGACGTAGTCGGTCACCCGGGAGACCTCGTCCCCCGGCCCTGCAGGGACGAGCTCCGGTCGCTCCACGAGATGGTCGAAGACGCGCCCCACGACGTCGTGCGCACGCGCGTGCTCGACGGCGGCGCGCGGGCCGAGGTAGACCCGCTCGAACATGAACGCGCGGAGCGAGAGCATCGCCTCGCCGATCTCGGTGCTCTGCACGATGTCGCCGGCGCCATCGGACGTCTCGACGAGGTCGTGCACCAGTCGGTCGATGCGTGCCGAGCCGGTGGCGCCGAGGAGCGCGATCTCGTCGGCGGGGAGCTCGGATGGGTCGAGCACGCCGGCGCTCACCGCGTCGTCGATGTCGTGGTTGATGTACGCGACGCGGTCGACGATGCGCACGATCCGGCCCTCGAGCGAGTCGGGGAGCTCCGGCCCCGTGTGGTTGAGGATGCCGTCGCGAACCTCCCACGTGAGATTGAGGCCCTCGCCGTCGCGCTCAAGCAGATCCACGACGCGTCGCGACTGCTCGTTGTGCCGGAATCGCCTCTCGTACCGGGTCGACAGCAGCCGGTCGAGGGCGTACTCACCGGCATGGCCGAACGGCGGGTGGCCGACGTCGTGCCCGAGGCCGATCGCCTCCGTCAGGTCCTCGTTCAGCGCGAGCGCCCGCGCGACGACGCGCGAGATCGCGGTCGTCTCGAGCGTGTGGGTCATCCTCGTCCGGATGTGGTCGCCCTCCGGGTCGATGAACACCTGTGTCTTGCCCTTGAGGCGCCGGAACGACTTCGAGTGCGTCACCCGATCGCGGTCACGCTGGAAGGGGGTGCGCACCGCGCACGGCTCCTCGGGCTGCTCGCGCCCACGCGTCTCGTACGAGCCGACCGCGAGCGGCGAGAGCAGCCGCTCCCGCGAGCGGACGCGTTCCTCGAACGCGTCCGCGACTCGACCGGCGACCTCCACGCCTGCAGGGTAGTCGTCCTCCCGGACTGGGGGCCTCCGGCGTTCCTCTCGCGGCGTCGTCAGAGGATGATCGGGACGGTGCCGCCGTCGGCGCTCCACGCGGCCCCGGTCACGTAGGACGCCCGCGGCGAGCAGAGGAACACCACCACGCTCGCGATCTCCTCGGCGGTCGCCAGACGTCCGAGCGGCCGGCCGGCGCCCACCTTGGCGAGCACGTCGTCGCGCGACCCGCCCTGCTGATCGGCGAGCCCGCCGTCCCCGAGCCACGCGTCGGTGGCGGTGGGCCCTGGGGTGACGGCGTTGCTGCGGATGCCGTCGCCCGCGTAGAGGTCGGCGACGAGGCGGGAGAGCGAGAGGACGGCCGCCTTGGTGACCGAGTAGTGCGGCATCCCCGTCGACGGGCGCTTCCCCGCCGTGGAGGAGACGTTGACGATCGCCGCGGCGCCGCTCTCCCGGAGGTGCGGGAGCGCCGCCCGGATCGACCGGACGTAGCTCATCACGTTGAGCTGCCAGTACGCGTCCCACTCGTCGTCCGGCACCTCCTCGAACCGCGCCTGCCGGGCGACGCCCACGTTGTTGACGAGGACGTCGAGCCCACCGAGCGCTCCCGCCGCCTCCGCGACGACGCGCTCCGGCTCGCCGGCCAGCCCGAGGTCGGCGACGACGTGCGCGAGCTCGCCGACGCCGGGTGCGTCGCGCCGACCGCTCGTGACCACGCGTGCTCCTTCGCCCGAGAGCTGCGCCGCGGTCTCGCGTCCGATGCCGGCCGTCGACCCCGTGACGAGGCACCGCGCTCCATCGAGGCCGAGGTCCACCCGGCTAGCCTAGCCGTATGGCGGCGACGCTTCTGCTCGTGCGACACGGCGAGACGGACTGGAACCGCGAGGGTCGGGTGCAGGGCCACTCCGACGTGCCCCTCAACGACACCGGCCGGGCACAGGCGCAGGCACTCGCGGCGCGGCTCGCCGCCGAGCGGGTCGACGCCGTCTACGCGAGCGACCTCCGGCGCGCCCGCGACACCGCCTGCGAGGTGGCGCGGGCCTCGGGTCACCCCGTCACGACGACGCCTGACCTCCGCGAGAAGGACTTCGGCTCCTGGGAGGGGCTGACGCGCGACGAGATCCTGTCGCGCGACCCGGACGCGCTGTCCGGGCCCTGGGGAGACGGCGAGACACGCGACGAGATGGCCGATCGCGTGCTCCACGCCCTCCGTGAGATCGCTGCCCGCCACGAGGGTGAGATGGTGGTCGTCGTCTCCCACGGAGGGCCGCTGCGGGCAGTCCAGCGCACGCTCGGAACGGTCGACGACGAGCCGATCGTGAACTGTCACGTCCTCCGCCTGGTCGTCGACGACGGTCACTTCTGCACGGCCTGAGGCGCGTGAAGCGCCGACCGGCGCATCTCCCACGATCCGTCCGGACGGCGCCCTCGCACCTCCGCGTCGCACGGGCAGGCTATAATGGCTGAAAGCACGTTCACGCTCACCCGTGAGCGTGCTCGTGCCGGAAGCTCCGCCGTGCCTCACCCCCTCGCGTGGCAGGGCCTCCGGCACGTCCTCTTCCGGACGTGTCCGCCTCCGTCCGGATGCTCTCCTAGCCTCGGATGCATCACTCGTTCGGGTGATGCGGGCCTCACGGGGTCTGTGGAGGCTGAGACGAGCGGCGAGGAGGACGCGATCGTGTCGGACTGGTTGACAGTGCTGTGCATCCTCGGAGTGGACGTGGTGATCGTCCTCCTCATGGGTGCGCTCGTCTTCGGGCGTCGGGCCCGAAGCACGAGAGGCGTCGTCTGAGCGCAGCCGGCGCGGCCCACGACACCCCGGCGGAGCGAGCGAGAGCGCTGTGTGGGAGACACGGCGGTGGCCCCGAGGGCATGGGCTCCACGCGCTCACCGCACGCAGGGCGCCGAGCTGCGCATCGGGGGGCGGCGAGCTCGTGGCAGAGCCGCCGGCCGTGGGTGCTCAGCCCAGGGACGACAGTGCGAGGGCCACGGCCTCGTCCGCCGTCAGCCGCTCGCCTTCTTCCCGTAGTCGCGTGAGCGCAGAGTCGTCGAGCCGATCGCGCACGTCGGCGAGCGTGCTCTCGACCCTCGCCTCCACGGCGAAGATCGAGGACCGCGTCGCCCCGATCTCACGGAGCAGGCTCTCGCCCTTGGCGAGCACGCGCGCGGAAGTCTCCACGTCTCCCGTTGCGAGGAGTGCATAGGCGAACCGGCACACATCGAGTGCGATCCCGTCTGCCTCTCCGACCGCGCAATCGATCCTGTACGCGGTCTCGAGCATGGACACGGCGTCCCGGATGCGGTCGTCGTCGACCGCGTGCATCGCCAGCGCCGCGAGAGACATCGCCGCTACCCGCCGGTTGTCGAGCTCGCGTGCCCGACGGAGGTTCTCGTCGAGCAACGCGACGGAGCGCTCGTGATCGCCCAGCTCCCGGCACACGCAGGCGAGGAGCCATGTCGCCAGCATCGCGTGGTACTCGTCCCCGAGCGCGAGGAACGCGCCTCGGGCGTCCTCGATCAGAAGCCGGGCCGGATCCCAGGAGCGTTGCTCGGCGGCCGCAGTGGCGATGTACGACTGAGCGAGTGTGGCTCCCCACGTGTCGCCGAGCGAGCGGCAGAGCGTGAAGGCCTCACTCGCGCGGCTCATGCCCGCTGTGTGGTCGCCGCTCCTCGTTGCCATCGCTGCGACCGCGATCAGCGCTCGCGCGCGCGCATCCGTCGGATCGCCTGCCGCGTCCAGCGCTTTCTCGAGACGGCGTCTCGCTTCCTGGGAGTAACCCCTGATGTTCCAGAACCGCCATAGCGCGCCCCCCATGCGGAGCACGGCTTGCGTGGCTCCTGTCTCCTCGAACCGGTCGAGTGCGGCCCACAGGTTGTGACGCTCGTCCTCGAGACGATCGAGCCCGTGCTCCCAGTCCACTCGCATGCGCGGCTCCACCTCGTCCGCCAGCGCCATGAACCACTCCGCGTGCCGCGCGCGCAGTTCACCGGCGTCGCCCGAGCCCTCCAGTCGCTCCGCGGCGTACTCCCGGATCGTCTCAAGCATCCAGTAGCGGCCTCCGGTGTCGGAGGGGGTGAAGCGAACGAGACTCTTCTCGACCAGGCGCTGGAGAGTGTCGAGGTCGGCGCCGGCGACCTTCTCGGCCGCCTCGAGCGTGCAGCCGCCGACGAACACCGAGAGGCGGGCGAAGAGCTGCTGCTCCCCCGGGGCGAGGAGGTCGTGGCTCCACTCGATCGTGGCTCGGAGCGTGAGGTGACGGGGGTCGGCGTCGCGGCCACCTTCGAGGAGATCGAGGCGGCGTGAGAGGCGCTCGAGGATCTGGGCAGCCGTGAGCGCCGTCGTGCGGGCGGCGGCGAGCTCGAGCGCGAGCGGGAGCGAGTCGAGGCGCGCGCAGAGCTCGGCGATCTCCTCGCTCGGTGCGAGCTGCGCACGGCTGCAGAAGAGGGCGACGGCCTCCGGCTCGGCGAGTGGTAGGACGGGGTACTCCACCTCGCCCTGGATGCGCAGGAGCTCGCGGCTCGTGACGAGGAGGGTGAGGTTGGGGCAGGCCGACAGCAGCGTGGAGAGCGAGGCCGCGGCGTCGATCACCTGCTCGAGGTTGTCGAGGAGGAGGAGCAGCTCGCGCTCGCCGATGTGGGTTGCGAGCGAGCCCCGGGCGCCGACTACCTGCGCGATTGTCTCGGTGACAAGCGCCGGGTCCCTCACGGAGGCGAGCCCGACCCAGAAGACGCCCGCCCTGTAGGCAGGAACGAGCGTTGACGCTGCCTCGAGGGCGAGGCGGGTCTTGCCGGTGCCGCCGGGGCCGGTGAGGGTGACGAGGCGTGCGCCTTCCTCGATCCGGGCGAGCACCTCGCCGAGCTCGATCTCCCGGCCGACGAAGGAGCTCGCGGGGCGGGGGAGGTTCGTGTTCGAGATCGTGGTGAGCGGGGGGAAGCTTCCGTCTCCGAGCTGGAAGATCGAGACCGGTCCCTCGATGTCCTTGAACCGGTGCTCTCCGAGGTCGGTCAGCCCTCGGTCGACGAGCTGCGCACTGGCGGCCGAGCAGACCACCTGGCCGCCGTGGGCGGAGGCAGCGATCCGGGCGGCCAGGTGCACGTCGTCCCCGACGTAGCCCTCGTCGGTCAGGAGAGGCCTCCCTGTATGCAGGCCGACCCGCACCCGGATCGGCCCAGCGGCCAGGGCATCGGTGAGGGCTGAGGCGGCGGCGAGCGCCCCGGCGGCGGTCGGGAACGCGAAGAAGAACGCGTCGCCCTGCGTGTCGACCTCGACCCCGCCCTCGACGGCACACGCCTCGCGGATCACCCGCCGATGCCCGGCGAGCGCCTCACCGTACGCCTCCGCGCCGAGCTCGTGCAGCAGCCTCGTCGAGGCCTCGACGTCCGTGAAGACGAAGGTCACGGTACCGGAGGGGAGGTCACTCCGCATGGAGGTAGGCCGATTCTCTGCCGGATGCCGCGTTCAGTCCAGATACCGGCGCATGAGCGAGTTCCGACCGCTTCGGGGACGATCGCATGGTCGAGCGGAATCGTTACTGTGTCGGGCCGTGGAGGACTACACGAACAAGTACAAGGGTGAGCAGGTGGAGCTCGCGCTGTTCGGGGGCGAGTACCAGGAGGGCGTACTCACCGCGTACTGCTCGATCGAGGACGTCCCGCACGTCGAGCTCAACGGCCACATCCTCGTCCCCCTGCAGAACGTCGCGTCCCTCCACTGCTCGAGCCGGTGCGACGCGCCGCAGGGCGACGACTGGCCGCCGCGCGGACTGGTCGACGAGGACCGCGACGGCGACGAGTGACCGGTCGCGCGCCGGCCCCGCAGACGTGAACGACCGGAGCGCGATTCCCCGAAGCCGGGGCGCCGCCCTCGGCAACCTCGCGAAGACGTCCGTGCTCGCGGGCGTGATCGCAGCCCTCTGTGCGGGGCTCGGGTGGCTCCTCGCCGACACGAGAGGAGCGGTGCTGTTCGCGGTGTGCGCACTCCTCGCAGCCCTCGGTGCCGTCTGGATCGGCGATCGCGCCCTCCTCGGGATGCTGCGGGCGCGGCCGCTGGCCGAGGCCGAGGCCCCGGGCCTGCGCAGCACGGTCGACCGGATCGCCGCGCAGCTCGCGGTCCCGCGGCCGAAGATCTCCCTCATCGACGACGGCTTCCCGCGCGCGTTCGTGGTCGGCCGGGGCTCCCGCTCCGCCACCGTCGTCGTCTCGCGCGGGCTCCTGGGAGCGCTCCCGGCCCCCGAGCTCGACGCGGTGCTCGCCCACGAGCTCGCACACGTCCGCTCCCGTGACGTCCTCACGCAGACCTCCGTGGTGCTCTTCGCGACCACGCTCGTCGAGACGAGCCGCGTCGGTGGCTGGCTCTCGCGGGCGCTCCTCTACGTGTTCGCGCCGATCGCCGCCGCCTTCACCCACCTCCTCCTCTCGCAGCGCCGCGAGACCGCCGCCGACCGTGTCGCCGCGGCCGCGACCGACCCGGACGACCTGGCCGACGCCCTGCTCCGGCTCGACCGCGCCGGAGAGCTCGTCCACTTCGAGGGCGCGCCGACGACCGAGCCCCTGTACACCGTCAACCCGTTCGACCCGAGCGACCGCCTGAGCCGGATGTTCGTCACGCATCCGCGCCTCGACGAGCGCGTGCGCCGCCTGCGGGCCCTCCGCGACGTGCGTCACGAACCGTCCCGCACCCCCGGCTCGTAGTCGGCGGCCCGCCGTCCCGCGCCGCGCGGCTCGCGCGCCGCCACGAGATGCAGGCCAGAACGACGAAGGGCCCGCTCGGGGCCCCTCGTACGAAGAAACCGGCGGCACCCTACTCTCCCGGGGGCTTGCGCCCCAAGTACCATCGGCGCGAACGGGCTTGACTTCTCTGTTCGGAATGGGAAGAGGTATTTCCCCGTCGCTCTGACCGCCGAACTGTCAAGGGCGGGCGCGGCAACCGCGGCCTCGCACCCTCAAAACTCCATAGCGACGTCGACGTGCTCAAAATCAAGACCTCGGGCAATTAGTACGGGTCAGCTGAACGCGTTGCCGCGCTTACACCGCCCGCCTATCAACGTGGTCGTCTACCACGGCCCTTACTCACTCGAGGTGATGGGGAGCCTCATCTTGAGGTGGGCTTCCCGCTTAGATGCTTTCAGCGGTTATCCCGTCCAGGCGTGGCTAATCAGCAGTGCCCTTGGCAGGACAACTGATACACCAGAGGCCTGTTCATCTCGGTCCTCTCGTACTAGAGACGACTCCTCTCAAGCTCCCAACGCCCATGGCGGATAGGGACCGAACTGTCTCACGACGTTCTGAACCCAGCTCGCGTGCCGCTTTAATGGGCGAACAGCCCAACCCTTGGGACCTTCTACAGCCCCAGGATGCGACGAGCCGACATCGAGGTGCCAAACCTCCCCGTCGATGTGAACTCTTGGGGGAGATAAGCCTGTTATCCCCGGAGTACCTTTTATCCGATGAGCGACGGCACTTCCATTCGCAACCGCCGGATCACTAAGTCCTGGTTTCCCACCTGCTCGCCCCGTCGGGCTCGCAGTCAAGCTCTCTTTTGCCTTTGCACTCAACGCACGATTACCAACCGTGCTGAGAGAACCATTGAGCGCCTCCGTTACATTTTTGGAGGCGACCGCCCCAGTCAAACTACCCACCAGACAATGTCCTCTTCCCAGATAATGGGAACGAGTTAGAACCTCAATAAAACAAGGGTGGTATTTCAAGGTTGG
>NZ_DBNHWK010000078.1:0-39070 GCF_057140465.1 Gaiella sp. | reverse complement strand
CTCGCGCCGCTGTCCCCGGCCGCGGAGATGCGCGAGGCGGAGGAGGCCTACCCGGGCTACCCGGAGACCGCCGACGAGCTGATGGAGCGGGCGGGGACGGCGGTCGCGCTCGAGACGATGCGCGCCTTCCCGCGCGCGCGGACCTTCGGCGTCGTCTGCGGCGGCGGGTCGAACGGCGGGGACGGTCGGATCGCGGCGCGGGTGCTGCGGGAGGCGGGCCACGTCGCCGAGGAGACGGACGACCCGGAGGGGTACGACGTCGTCGTCGACGCGCTCTTCGGCACCGGGTTCCGCGGCGCGCCGCGGTCCGAGGCCGCCGGGGTGATCGAGCGCATCAACGCCTGTGGGGCGCCGGTCGTCGCCGTCGACCTCCCGTCCGGCGTGAACGCGACGACCGGCGAGGTCGAGGGCGCCGCCGTCGAGGCGTCGCTGACGGTGACCTTCCACGGCCGCAAGGTCGGGCTCGTCGTCGCCCCGGGGCGCTTCCACGCGGGCCGCGTCGTCGTCGCGGAGATCGGCCTCGAGCCTCGCGAGACGCGCGCGCGCCGCGCGACCGACGCGTTGCTCCGTGCGGTTCCCCGCCGTGCCCCGCGCGACTCGAAGTACACGGCGGGAACGGTGCTCGTCGTCGGCGGGTCGCCCGGGATGACGGGTGCGGCCGTGCTGACGGCGATGGGGGCGCTGCGCGCCGACGCGGGCTACGTCACGCTGGCGGTGCCGCGCGCGTCGCTCCAGGTCGTCGAGAGCCTGGCGCTCGAGCCGGTGAAGCGCGCCTTCGACTGGGAGACCGCGGCCGACACGATCGTCGCGGACGCCGGCCGGGCGGGGGCCGTCGCGCTCGGCCCCGGCCTCGGGCGGGAGCCGGCCGCGCAGGCTCTCGTCGGCGAGCTGCTGCGGCGGCTCGACGGCCCCGTCGTCGTCGATGCCGACGCCCTGTTCGGGCTCGAGCCGTTCGCACGCGACGCGCCCACCGTGCTCACACCGCACGCCGGCGAGCTCGCGCGCCTGCTCGACGTCGACGCCGCCTGGGTGAGCGCGCACCGGCTCGAGGCGGCCGAGCGCTGCGCGGAGCGGTACGCGGCCGTCGTCCTGCTCAAGGGCGCCGACACGATCGTGCAGGCGCCGGGCGCCGGGCCGGTCGTCTGCGACCTCGGCCCACCCTCGCTCGCCACCGCCGGGAGCGGCGACGTGCTGACGGGCGTGATCGCCGCGTTCCTCGCGAAGGGTCTCGACGCGCCCGAGGCCGCGGCGGCCGCCGCCGTCGCCCACGGGATCGCGGCGGCGAGCGTGCCCGAGCAGGCGGGCCTTCTCGCCTCCGACGTCGCGGCCGCGCTCCCTGGCGCCCTTTCGTAGGCCCGGCTCGGCCCCGCGGGTCTCCCGTTTTCTCATGACATCTATGCCATGACTCTTTCGGGGGAGCGGCCGCGCGCCCCGACTCCCGACAGACACAGCAACGAACGTATGAAGACAAATTCTAGAAAGGAAGACTTCATGACCACCACGAAGCGCAGGCGCCGGGCCGTGCTGGCCCTGCTTCTCGCCATTGCGGCGGCGATCGCGGCGTACGGCTACACGGCGACGAACACCGTCGAGGGCTCGCGCGCCGGTGACGGCAGCGGGGCGATCGCCGGCTACGACGTCTCGTCGGTCAGCTACACGCTGCTCTCGTCCGATCCCACGAAGATCTCGGGCGTCTCCTTCACGCTGGACAACGCCGCGAGCGGTGCGGCGGCCCAGGTCGATTCTGGCACCGCCTGGGCGACCTGCACGATCACCAGCGGCACGAGCGCCGCGTGCACCTTCGCCAGCGGCTCCGAGCCTGACGTCGCCCCGGCGAGCAACCTCCGCGTGGTCGCAGCCAGCTAGACGTTCACCACGAGTGCGTCCGGGCGGGACGGAACCGCCCGCCCGGGCGTCCCTCCCCTCCTCGCGCCATGACCCGAAACCGCGCAATCGGAATCGTCGCAGCGGCCCTCCTCGTGGCGGTTGTCGGTGTCGGCTTCGTGTTCCTCGCCCCGCTCCAGGTCGGCGGCCGCACGGCGTACGTGATCACGGCCGGCTCGAGCATGGAGCCCACGTTCCACGCGAACGACCTCGTGCTCACACGCCAGCAGGACACGTACGAGGTGGGCGACATCGTGCTCTACCGCTCGAGCACCCTCGACCGCGACGTCCTGCACCGTATCGTCGCCCGCGACGGAGAGCGGTTCGTCCTCCAGGGCGACAACAACGGGTACCTCGACCCCGAGCACCCGACCGCGAGCCAGATCCGCGGGCAGGTGTGGTTCTTCGTGCCGGGCGCAGGCCGGGTGGTCGGATGGCTGCAGCACCCATTCGTGCTCGCGGCGATCGCCTTCTTCGTCGTCTTCGGCCTGCTCGCCGGCGGGCGCGAGGTCTCCCGCCGACGGGCACCGCGCGCGACGGGCGATCCCGAGCCGGTGCGGGTCTCCGCCGCGCGGCCCGAGACCTCGCTCGCGGTGCCGCGCACGGTGCTGGCGGGCGCGGGCGGGGCGTTCGTGCTGTTCGCGCTGCTCGCCGTCGTGGCCTTCGGCCAGCCGGCGCAGCGGACGGTCGAAGTCGCCGACGCCTGGCGGCATGCGGGCACGTTCTCGTACGAGGCCGCAGTGCCGAGGAGCGCCGTCTATCCGGAAGGGGCGGTGACGACCGGCGACACGGTGTTCACGAACCTCGTGTCGAGGCTGCGGGTCGCGTTCGACTACACGTACTCGGCCGAGGAGGCGCACGACGTGCGCGGCGGGGTTGCCCTCGACGCGGTCGTGTCGGACGGCCAGGGCTGGGCGAGATCGATCCCGCTCCGCTCCGAGCAACCGTTCGAGGGGAGCGCCGCGGCGGCCGCGGGCGTCCTCGACGTGCGCGCGATCCGCGGAGTCGTCGACCGGATGAAGGAGCTCACGGGCTCGACCACGACGGTCTTCACGGTGAGCATCGCCCCGACCGTGCAGCTCGTCGGCTATGCCGGCACGGCCCTGATCGACGAGACGTACCGCCCTGCCTTCGACTTCCAGCTCGATGCGATCTCGATGCGTCCCGCCGCAGCAGCGGACGATGCGGCACCGGCCTTCGACGTCGAGGAGAGCGGCATCGTCACGGCGCAGGCGGCGCGCACGATCGGCCTCGGCACCGCCACGCTCTCGGTCGCCCAGGCTCGGTCGCTGGCCCTGCTCGGGATCCTCGTCTCCCTTCTCGCCGCCGGCGCGTCGGCGGCGGTTCTCGTGCGACGCGGCGGCAGCGGCGAGGCCGGACGGATCCAGGCCCGCTACGGCTCGCGCATCGTCGCCGCGGAGGTCGAGATCCCGGACGGTCGCTGCATCACCGACGTCCCGACGATCGACGACCTCGCGCGAATCGCCGAGCACTACGACCGCGTGATCCTCCGGGACACGCGCTCGGGGGACGAGTACGTCGTCGACGACGGTGTCGCCGTCTCCCGGTACAGGGCGGGCGAGGCGCGGACTGTCGCCCGCTCCACGCTCCCTGTGCGCGGCACATGAGGCGCAAACCGCTCGCCCTGGCGGTGGCTGCAGCGACGCTGGCGCTCGTGTCCGCGGGAGCCGTGACGGCGACGAACACCGTTGCGTCGAGCGCAGCCGACGACCTCAGCCGCCCAGGGCCCACGGCGAACGAGGTGAAGCCCGCTGCATGCGCGGCGCTGAACCTCGACGTGATCACCGGGGCGGGCGGCGGCGGCGGATCGTCGGCGCTGGTCATCGGCACGCCCGGCAACGACCGACTGAACGGTGCCGCCGGCGACGACTGCATCGTCGGCGGCGCGGGCGACGACAACCTGAAGGGGAACGCCGGGTACGACGTCTGCCTCGGCGGACCGGGCAACGACACGTTCCACGCGAGCTGCGAGGAGCAGTACCCGTAGTTCGCCGCCGCCGCGCGTCACTACGATCGCGGCATGCTCGTGGAGATCCTCGGCTCCGGCGGTGCGACGACGACGCCGCGCCCCGCATGTCGATGCGCCGTCTGCGTCGAGGCGCGCGCGAAGGGGGTGCCGTACGCCCGCACCGGCCCGAGCGTGTTCGTGCACGGCCCCGACGTCCTGTTCGACACCCCGGAGGAGGCGAAGCTCCAGCTCGACCGTGCCGGGCTCGACGAGATCGCCGCGTGCTTCTACTCGCACTGGCACCCCGACCACACCATGGGCCGCCGCGTCTGGGAGACCCGGAACGGGGACTTCCGCGGCTGGCCTCGAGAGGCGAAGCGCCAGCGCGTGACCGACCTCTACCTGCCCGAGCAGGTCGCCGCGGACTTCCGGGAGCGGCTGGGCGGGATGGCGCACCTCGAGTTCATGCGCCACCGCGGCTGGGTCCGCATCCACGAGCTCGCCGACGGTGACGTGGTCGAGATCGGCGGCACGACGATCCGGCCGTTCCGGCTCGCCGAGGACTACGTGTACGCGTTCGAGCTCCGCGACGCGACCGGCCGCCTGCTCCTCGCGATGGACGAGCTCAACGGGTGGGCGCCGCCGGCCGACGTCACCGGGTGCGACCTGGCCGTGCTCCCGATGGGCGTCTGCGAGCACCACCCGCTCACGGGCGAGCGGCGGATCGACCCGGAGCACCCGATCCTCCGCTTCGAGGCGACGTTCGCGGAGACGATCGAGATCGTCCGCGCCCTCGAGGCGCAGCGGGTCGTGCTCTCCCACATCGAGGAGCTCGACGGCCTCTCGTACGACGACCTGCTCGTCGTCGAGGGCCGGCTTCGCGACGAGGGGCTCCCCGTCACGTTCGCCCACGACGGCATGCGCGTCGAGGTCTGAGGAGGCAGTCGTGACGCGCTCGCTCTTCACCCTCGATCTCGCCGCGATCCGGCGCAACGTGCGCACGCTCCTCGCCGCACTCGACGGCGCGGAGCTGTGGGCGGTGGTGAAGGCGGACGCGTACGGCCACGGGGCCACCGACGTCGCGCCGGCGGCGCTCGAGGCGGGCGCGACGGCGCTCTGCGTGGCGACCGTCCCGGAGGCCCTCGCCCTCCGGCCCGTCGTGCCCGCAGCGCGGCTGATCGTCCTCGGCCCGACGGCGCCCGACGAGATCGCGGGCGCGCGGGACGCCCGCCTCGAGCTCGTCGCCGCCGCCGCCGACGTCCCCGAGGGCGTGCCCGTCCACCTCAAGCTCGACACGGGCATGGGCCGCTGGGGGCTCGGAGAGCTCGCGGCCCCGGGACGCGACGTCGTCGGGCTGATGACGCACTTCTCCTCCGCCGACGTCGACCCTGCGTTCACCGCCGGGCAGCTCGAGCGGTTCCTGCGGGCGACGGCCTCCCACGCGCATCTCACCCGGCACGTCGCGAACAGCGCCGCCGCGCTCACGCTCCCGGAAGCACGTCTCGATGCGGCGCGGTGCGGGATCGCGCTCTACGGCATCGACCCGCTCGGCGTCGACCCGGCGCGCTGGCGCCTGGAGCCGGCGTTGCGGTGGGAGTCGGAGGTGGCGCTCGTCAAGCTGCTCGAGCCGGGCCAGAGCACCGGGTACGGGCGCCGGTACGTCGCCCGCGCTCCGACCTGGATCGCGATCGTCCCCGTCGGCTACGCCGACGGGCTGCGGCGGGACACGACGGGGTCGGAGGTGCTCGTCGAGGGCGCCCGACGGCGTATCGTTGGCACCGTGTCCATGGACGCCGTCGCCGTCGAGCTCCCCGGGCCGGTCGAGCCGGGCGCCCGCGTGACGCTGCTCGGGGACGGCGTCACGGCGGAGGCGCACGCGCGCGTCGCCGACACCATCCCCTACGAGATCGTGTGCGGGCTGACGACCGGCCCGCCGCGGGGCCGACGGGTCGTACGCGATGACTGACGCCGTCGAGGCACGCAAGGCGCTCCAGCGGCAGCGGGCGGCCGACCTCGAGGCGAAGGTCCGACGCCTGCTCGGCGCGCCGGACGGGGAGGGGCGCGCCCTCGACGTGGGCTGCGGTGCAGGCGCCTTCGCGTACGCCGTCGCGCCGCACGTCGCCGAGGTGATCGGCATCGACGGCGACGAGGCGCTCCTCGCCGCGGCCCGGGACGGCGCACCGCCGAACGCCACGTTCGTCCTCGGCGACGCCGCCGCGCTCCCCTTCGGCTACGGCGAGTTCGACGTCGTCGGCTGCCTCCGCCTGCTCCACCACGTGCGGCGGCCCGAGCTCGTCGTCGCGGAGCTGGCACGCGTGACCCGGCCGGGCGGCCGCATCCTGCTCGTCGACCAGCTCGGAGACATCGACCCGATGGTGTCGCTCGAGCTCGACCGGTTCGAGCGCAGCCGCGACCCGTCCCACACCCGCCTCCTGCCGGACGCCGACGTCCGCGGGTTCCTCGATGCGAACGACCTCGTCGTGCTGTCGAACGAGATCGAGCACGAGCGCCGCGACCTCGAGCAGTTCCTCGACATCGCCGGCCTCGAGGGCGACGAGCGCGAGCGCGTCCGCCGCATGGCGCCGGCGCCCGTCTACGAGATCGAGGTCGGCTGGTACGTCGCGCGCAAGCGCGGCTAGGCGCGCTCAGGCTCCCTCAGCGTCGTCCGGGTACTCGGCCGACGAGAGGACGCGTGCCGTCAGCGTCGGGAAGAGCGCCTGCGCGATCGCGCCCAGCCGGTACGGGAACCAGGGCACGACGACCTCGCGCCGGCCGCGCTCGACGGCCGACACGACGGCGCGGGCCGTCGCCTCGGGGCCGACGACGAACCGCCGGCCGAGGCGCGTGCGGAACACGACGGGGTGCGGGAAGCCCTCGGTCGTCACGAACCCGGGCAGGATCGTGTGCACGTCGATGCCGGTTCCGTGGAGCGCGGCCCGCAGCGAGCGGGAGAAGGCGACCTGGGCGTGCTTCGACGCGGAGTAGGCCCCCGCTGGGGCGAACGCGATCGTGCCGCCGATCGACCCGACGTTCACCACGTGCGCACCCCCCTCGGCCGCGGCCGCGCGGAGCGCGGGGAGGAGCGCCCTCGTCATCCACACGCCTCCCAGGTAGTTGACCCGCACCGACTGCTCGACGAGGGCGAGGTCGACGTCGACGAACGTCCCGCGGGCGAGGAACCCCGCGTTGTTGACGAGCAGGCCCACGGACGGGTGGCGCTCGACGATCCGGGCCGCGGCCGCATCGACGGCCGAGCGGTCGGACACGTCGCAGGCCTCGTGCTCCCCGCCGATCTCGCGCGCCAGCGCGTCGAGGCGGTCGGCGCGCCGGGCGAGGACGACGCAGTGCCAGCCGCGCTCCGCGAGCAGGCGCGCCGTCGCCTCGCCGATCCCCGACGAGGCGCCCGTGACGACCGCCACGCGGTGGGTCGACGTCGCGCTCACGACGCGGCAGCCTACCGCGGCCTCGCCGTGCCCACGGTGCGGCGGGCGAGGCGTGCGGCGAGCGCGGGGGCGGCGGCCTGCAACGGGCCGACGAGCCGGTAGGGGAACCAGGGGACGACGATCTCCGCGCGCCCCGTCTCGACGGCGCGGACGATCGCCCGGGCGATCCGCTCCGGGCGCACCACGAGGCGGCGCAGCACCGGGGTCGCGAGCAGCGCCTCCTGCGGGAACCCCTCCGTCTCGACGAAGCCCGGGAGGATCGTGTGCACGTGGATCCCCGTGGGGCGCAGGGAGGCGCGCAGGGTGCGCGAGAAGGCGACCTGCGCGTGCTTCGACGCGGCGTAGGCGCCCGCCTGCGCGAACGCCATCGTGCCGGCGACCGAGGCGACGTTCGCGACGTGTGCCCCCCCGTGCCCACGGGCCGCGCGCAGCGAGGGCAGCAGTGCACGCGTCAGCCGGACGCCCGAGAGAAGATTGACCTCGAGCACGCGCTCGACGAGCTCGGGCTCGACCTCGACGATCGTCCCGCGGGCCGGGATGCCGGCGTTGTTGACGAGCAGGTGCACCCGCTCGTGCCGCTCCCCGATGCGCGCCGCCGCCGCCGCGGCCGACTCCGGGTCGGCGAGGTCGCACGGCTCGACGTCGCCGCCGATCTCGTCGGCGAGCGACCGCAGCCGGTCCTCGCGGCGCGCGACGAGCACGCAGCGCCAGCCGCGCTCGGCGAGCTCACGGGCCGTCGCCTCGCCGATCCCCGACGACGCCCCGGTGACGACGGCTACGCGCTGAATACGTCCACCGTCCCCAGGTTGATCTCGACCGTGTCGTGCATGTCCTCGGCGTATCCGCCGGCGAGCGTCACGCACACGGGGACGCCGGCGGCGCGCAGCGTGTCGCGCACGAGCGCGTCGCGGGCCCGCAGCCCCGGCTTGGTGAGCGCGAGCCGCCCCAGCCGGTCGCCCTTGTACGGATCGGCCCCCGCGAGGTAGAAGGCGATCTCCGGTGTCGCCCGCGCGATCGCCTCGGGCAGCAGTCGGCGCACCCCGTCGAGGTACTCGTCGTCGCCGGTGCCGTCCGCCAGGTCGAGCTCGAGGTCGCCCGGCACGCGGCGGAACGGGTAGTTGCGGAACCCGTTGACGGACATCGTGAAGGCCGCCTCGTCGTCGGTGAGCAGGGCGTGCGTCCCGTCGCCCTGGTGGACGTCCAGGTCGATCACGAGCACGCGGCGGGCCGCTCCCTCCGCACGGAGCGTGCGGATCGCGGTGACGACGTCGTTGAAGACGCAGAAGCCGCGACCGGCGTCGGCGAACGCGTGGTGCGTCCCGCCGCCGAGGTTCATCGCGACGCCGTCGTCGAGCGCGGCGCGCGCGGCGAGGATCGTCGCGCCGGTCGCCCGGCGCGAGCGCTCGACGAGCCGGGTCGACCACGGCAGCCCGAGCGCCAGCTCCTCCCGCCGCTCGAGCAGCCCGTCGCGAACGCGGTCGAGGTACGAGCGCGCGTGCGCGCGACCGAGCTGTTCCCATGTCGCCGCCGGCGGCGTCGCGAGCGCGACGCCCGGGCGGCGCTCGGCGCCCTCGCGCACGAGGCGGTACTTGCCGAGGGGGAAGCGGTGACCCTCCGGCAGCGGGTAGGTGAAGCCGTCGTGCGCGAACGCCTGCATCCCGCGCACGGTAGCGCTATAGGATCGTCGCGTGGCCGGTCGGTTCGAGGGAAAGCAGGCGCTCGTGCTCGGGGTCGCCAACAAGCGCTCGATCGCGTGGGCGATCGCGCGGCGGCTGCACGAGGAGGGGGCGGAGCTCGCGTTCACCTTCCAGGGCGAGCGGATCGAGAAGACCGTCCGCGAGCTCGCGGACTCGGTCGGAGGCCGTCTCGTCGGGGAGTGCGACGTCCGCTCGGACGACGACCTCGACCGGGTGTTCTCCGCGACCGCCGAGGCGTTCGGCGGCGGGCTCGACTGCCTCGTCCACTCCGTGGCGTTCGCCGCCGCCGAGGACCTCGAGGGACGGTTCGTCGACACGCCGCGCGACCGCTTCTGGATGGCGGTGGACATCAGCGCCTATTCGCTCGTCGCGGCCGCCCGCCGCGCCGAGCCGCTGATGCAGGCGCGGGGCGGTGGCTCGATCGTGACGATGACCTACCTCGGCGGCGTGCGCGCCGTCCCCCACTACAACGTGATGGGCGTCGCGAAGGCGACGCTCGACGCCTCGGTCCGGTACCTCGCCTGGGACCTCGGCCATGCGAACATCCGCGTCAACGCGATCTCCGCGGGCCCCGTGCGGACGCTCGCGGCACGGTCGATCGCGGGCTTCACGACGATGGAAGAGATGTTCGAGCAGCGCGCGCCGTTGCACCGGCACATGGACGCGGACGACTGCGGCGCCGCGGCCGCCTACCTCCTGTCGGAGGACGGCCGCAACGTCACCGGCGCCACGCTCTACGTCGACGCCGGGTACCACGCGATGGGCATGTAGGTCGCGCCCCGCGACCCCGAGTGCCTAGCGGCCGGACCGGGCCGCCGCGACGATCGCATCGACGTCGGGCAGCTCTCGGCCGAGCATCCACGAGGCGCGCACGACGCCGCGCGCGATCAGGAATGCGCTGCGCTCGGCGCGCGGCATGCCGTCCCGCTCGCCGAGCACCCCGAACGCCGTCGCCGCCTCGCCCAGCCGATCCGAGAGCAGCGGAATCGACGTCACGCCGAGCGCCTCCGCCCAGGCGCGGTGCGACCAGTGGGTGTCCATCGAGATCCCGACCGGGTGGACGCCCGCCGCGTCGAGGTCGCCGCTCCTGTCCCGCAGGAGCCGGAGCTCGCTCGTTCAGGTCGGTGACCAGTCGAACGGGTAGAAGCAGAGGAGCGTGTACCCGTCCGTCGAGAGCTGGTCGCGGAGCGACGCGGGGCCCTCCGCCGGGTCGCGCCAGACGCGGGCGTCCGGCGCGGCGTCGCCCGGCCCCAGCATCAGCGGTACGGGAGGTCTTCGGCGGCCTCGGCGATCTCGCGTGCGACCTCGACGATGTCGCGGTTCGCGTTCCAGATCCGCAGCTGTCGCTCCGCGCTGTTGCCGCGGTCGAGGATCGCGCGCACCCCCTCCAGCTCGCGCTCGGAGCCGAGCTCGCGCGCGTGCGGCTCGATGTCCCGCAGCGTGCGGCGGATCAGCTGCGAGACCGGCACCCGGTTCCGCCGGCCCGTCTCGAGGTCCATGACGGGCGCCTCCAGCCCGTAGCGGGCGGCGAGCCACTTGTTCTCGCTCGTGAGGATGCGGTGGAACGACGGGATCTCCTCGCCCGCGTCGTAGCGCTCGCTGAGGAGCTTCACGATCGCCTGGCAGTAGGCGGCGATCGCGACGGCGTCCTCGACCCGCGTCACCGCGTCGCAGATCCGCACCTCGATCGTCCCGAAGCGCGGGTGCGGCCGCACGTCCCACCAGATGTGGGTGTAGTCGGCGATGCAGCCCGTCCGCTCGAGCTGGCCGACGACCTCGGCGAAGTCCTCGTAGTCCCGGAACCGCGGCGGTGGGCCGGAGCGCGGGAACGCGGCGAACACGGACTGGCGGCTCGAGGCGAGCCCGGTCGGCTCGCCGCGCCAGAACGGCGAGCTGGCGGAGAGCGCGAGCAGCGGGCCGAGCTGCGGGAGGAGGCCGCCGATCACCTTGATCGCCTTGTCCGGGTCGTCGACGGCGACGTGGACGTGCATGCCGAAGATGAGCTCGCGGCGCGCGACGTACTGCAGCTGGTCGATCAGCGCCCGGTACCGGTCCTTGGCGGTGATCCGCTGCCGCTCGAACAGGCTGAAGGGATGCGTCCCGGCCGACCCCACGCGCATGCCGCGCTCGCCGGCGATCCCCTGGACGTACGACCGGAGACGGCAGAGCTCGCGCAGCACCTCGTTCGCGGACGAGCAGACCGGCGTCGCGATCTCGAGCACCGACTGCATCAGCTCCGCGTTCACCTGGCTCTCGAGCTCGTGACCCTCCGTCGCCGCGAGCACGCTCTCGATGTGCTGCACGAGGTCGAACGTCGTGCCGTCGAGCAGCATGTACTCCTCCTCGACCCCGAGCGTGTACTGGCTGCCGGTGCCGAATCGGTGCTCGAGGACGCTGCCGGCGTACGCGCCGCCCTTGCCGGTGATCGACGACGGGATCGCCCGGCGCTCTTCGAGCTCCGTCACGGGAGCACCGCCTCGACCTCGATCTCCACCTTCCAGGCGGGGTCGAGCAGCTGGGCGACGACCGTCGTGTTCGCGGGGCGCACGTCGCCGAACACCTCGCCGTGCGCGCGGGCGACGCCCTCCCAGTGGGCCGCGTCGGCCAGGTAGACGCGGGTGCGGACGACGTGGCCGAACATGGTGCCGGCGCGCTCGAGGGCGTCGCCGACGATGCGCAGGCAGAGCGCCGCCTGCTCGTAGGGGTCGGAGGGTGGGGGCGACCCGTCGGCCGCGATCGGGGCGGTGCCGGCCACGTGGACGCGGTCGCCTGCGACGACCGCCCGCGCGTAGCCCACGACCGGCTCGTACGGGGAGTGCCCGGAGATCACCCTCCGCTGCATGGCGCTAGTATCGCCGCTCGACGGCCGAATTCACACGACGATCGCGTCCGCGACGATCTCGACCTTCCAGCGTGGGTCGACGAAGCCGCTGACGACGATGAAGGCGTTCGCCGGCCGTACCTCCGCGAAGACCTCGCCGTGGGCGCGCGCGATCTCCTCGAAATCGGCGGCGCTCGTGGCGTAGATCGTCGTGCGCACGACGTCGGCGGCCGACGCGCCCGCGTCGTCGAGGGCGGCGAGGACGATCTCGAGGCAGCGGCGTGTCTGCCCGTACGCGTCCGGCGGCGGCTCGCCGCCGTCCGGCATGATCGGCGCCGTCCCGGCGACGTGGACGTGCGGGCCGACCCGCACCGCGCGCGAGAACCCCATGATCGGCTCGTACGGGGATCCCGAGGAGACCAGCCGTCGCTCCATCGGGCTAGTATCGCGCGCCGTGCGTGCCCTGCTCCAGATCGACTCCTGGGGGGCGCCGTTCGCCGCAGCCGGCGTCACGGCCCCCGAGCGGGCGATCGCGACCCACGGCGACGTCCGCGCCGCCGTGCGACTCGCCTCCGTGACGAAGCCGGTGACGGCGCTCGCGGTGATGATCGCGGCCGAGGAGGGCGTGCTCGACCTCGACGAGCCCGCAGGGCCGCCCGGCGCGACCGTGCGGCACCTGCTGGCTCACGCCTCCGGGCTCCCGTTCGAGGGGGAGCGCCCGATCGCGCCGGTCGGGCAGCGGCGCATCTACTCGAACGAAGGCTTCCGCGTCGTCGGCGAGCATCTCGCGTACCGCGCAGACATGGCGTTCCCGACGTACGTCCGCGAGGCGATCTGCCGTCCGCTCGGGCTCGTCCTCGACCCGCGCGGCCACCCGGGGGCGGGCATGCACGCCGGGCTCGACGACGTGCTCGCGATCGGGCGCGAGCTCCTGCGTCCGACGCTCGTCGCGCCGGAGACGCTCGCGGAGATGACACGCACGAGCTTCCCGGGCCTCGGCGGGGTGCTGCCCGACTTCGGCCGCTTCGACCCGCTCGACTGGGGCCTCGGGGTCGAGCTGAAGGGCGGCAAGGAGCCGCACTGGACGGGCTCGCTGACCTCCCCCGCGACATTCGGGCACTTCGGCGGGAGCGGCACCTTCCTGTGGGTCGACCCGGCGCGGGGCGTCGCGTGCGCCGCTCTCACCACGCGCGACTTCGGGCCGTGGGCGAAGGAGGCGTGGCCGGCCCTCTCCGATGCGGTGCTCTCGGAGCTCGCCGTCGTCCGGGCCGGCCCCGGGGCCGGCTGACGCACGGCGCCGTGTCGCCCACCCGCGCGCCGCGCGGCGGGCTCAGGCAGGCGGCTCGTCGTCGGCGTAGAGCGGGCGCACGAGCTCGTCGAACACCTGGCGGTCGCAGCTCGCGACGACGCACGGAGTGACGGCGGTCACCGTGGCGGTTCGGGCGACGCCCATCGCCGGCGCGACCTCCCCGAACTCCTCGCCCGGGCGCAGCAGCCGCCGTGGGCCGCGCTCCGCCTGCGTGACCGCGGCGACGCCGGAGAGCAGGACGTAGAAGCGGTCGTCGGCGTCGCCCTCGTGGATCACGACGCTCCCCGCCGCCACCTCCTGGCGCTGCATCCGCTCCGCGAGGCGCGCGAGTTGCTCGCCCGGGAGCTCGGCGAGCAGCCCGGACCGCTGCAGCTCGGTCACGGAGGCGGGGACGAAGCGCGGGCTCATGCCCCGTACGCTACTCCCCACACGAACGTCCGGGCCGACCACGAGGCCGGCCCGGACGCGGAGTGAGATGGGGGTGGCTCAGGCGAGGCCGAGCTGGCGCTCGATCGCGCCCTTCGGCTGCGCGCCGATCACGGCGGCCGCCGGTGCGCCCTCGCGGAAGAGGATCATCGTCGGGATGGAAGCGATGCCGTAGCGCTGCGCCAGGCCCTGCTCCTCGTCGATGTTGACCTTCACGACCTTCACCTCTCCGTCACGCTCCTCGGCGATGCGCTCGAGCACCGGCGAGACGGCGTGACACGGACCGCACCACTCGGCCCAGAAGTCGACGATCACGGGCGTGTCGCTCGCGATCACCTCGTCTTCGAAGGTGGCTTCGGTCACTGCAGCTGCCATGGCGTCCTTTCGTCCTGTTGGTGGTTCGTCGTCGGTATCTCTCCCAACGACGGGCGAGCCGTATGTGTTCCCGGCGCGTCCCTAGAATCGACGGCATGTTCGCACCGCTGCCGGACAAGCCGGATCACGACGCCCTCGAGCGCGAGATCCTCGACGTCTGGGAGCGCGAGGGCACGTTCGCGCAGCTCCGCGCCCTGAACGCGGACGGGCCGACGTTCAGCTTCGTCGACGGCCCCGTGACCGCGAACAAGACGCTGGGCGTGCACACGGCGTGGGGGCGCACGCTGAAGGACGTGTTCCAGCGCTACAAGGCGCTGCGCGGCTTCCACCAGCGGTACCAGAACGGGTTCGACTGCCAGGGCCTGTGGATCGAGGTCGGCGTCGAGCGGGAGCTCGGGCTCAACTCGAAGCGCGAGATCGAGGAGTACGGGCTGGCGGAGTTCGCCCGCCGGTGCCGCGACGTCGTCGTCCGCTCCTCCGCGGAGCTGACGAAGGGCTCGATCCGGCTCGGGCAGTGGATGGACTGGGGCAGCGACTACTTCACGTTCTCCGACACCAACATCGAGTACATCTGGCGCTTCCTCCAGATCGTCCACGAGCGCGGCTGGCTGTACCTCGGCCATCGCTCCACGGAGTGGTGCCCGCGCTGCGGCACGTCGATCTCGGCCCACGAGCTGCACGGCCACTACGAGGACCGCCTCGACCCGTCGCTGCGCGTCCGCTTCCCGCTGCTCGACCGCCCCGGCGAGGCCGTCGTCGTGTGGACGACGACGCCGTGGACGCTGCCGGCGAACGTCGCCGCCGCCGTCCAGCCGGAGGCGGAGTACGGCCGCACCGACGGCGGCGACTGGCTCGCGGTCGAGCTGCACCCCGACGAGGTGTTCGCCGAGCGCCTGCGCGGGGCCGACCTCGTCGGCTGGCGCTACGTCGGGCCCTTCGACACGCTGCCGCCGGGCGCGGCGGTCGAGCACCGCGTGATCCCGTGGGACGAGGTCGCGCTCGACACCGGCACCGGCATCGTGCACATCGCACCCGGGTGCGGGGCCGAGGACTTCGAGCTCTCCCGCGAGCACGGGCTCGCAGTGCTGCAGCCGGTCGACGAGGCCGGGCGCTTCACCGGCGACTACGGCTGGCTCCACGGGCTGTCCACGGTCGAGGCGACCGACCAGATCGTCGGCAACCTCGAGGAGCGCGGGCTGCTGGTCGAGGCGACCACGTACGAGCACAGCTACCCGTTCTGCTGGCGCTGCCACACGCCGCTCATCTTCCGGCTCGCCGACGACTGGTTCATCGCGGTCGAGGAGCTCCGCCCGCGGCTGCTCGCCGCGAACGCCGAGGTCGAGTGGACGCCCGCGTACATGGGGAAGCGCATGGACGACTGGCTGCGCAACCTCGGCGACTGGAACATCTCGCGGCGCCGCTACTACGGGTTGCCGCTGCCGATCTACCCGTGCGAGTGCGGGCACGTGAACGTCCTCGGCTCGCGGCGCGAGCTCGAGGAGCGGGCCGTCTCGGGCCTCGAGCAGCTCGAGGAGCTGCGGCGACCGTGGATCGACGAGGTGCCGATCCGCTGTGCCGCGTGCGACCGTGCGGTGCGGCGGATCCCGGAGGTCGGCGACGTCTGGCTCGACGCGGGCATCGTCCCGTTCTCGACGCTCGGCTGGCAGAACGAGACGTGGGTCGAGCAGGGGTACGCCACCGGGGCCGCCCGCGGCCTGACCACCGCCGACCTGCCCGACCACGCCTACTGGGAGCGATGGTTCCCCGCCGACTGGGTGTCGGAGATGCGCGAGCAGATCCGGCTGTGGTTCTACTCGCAGCTCTTCATGTCGGTCGCGCTCGTCGGGCGCGCGCCGTACAGGCAGGTGCTCGGCTACGAGAAGATGCTCGACGAGCACGGCCGCGAGATGCACGGCTCGTGGGGGAACCTGATCGTCGCCGAGGACGCGTTCGCGCGCATGGGCGCGGACGTGATGCGGTGGCAGTACTGCGCGCAGCCGCCGGACCGCAACCTGCTGTTCGGCTTCGGGCCGGCCCAGGAGATCAAGCGGAGGCTGCTCACGCTCTGGAACTCGACCCGCTTCCTCGTCGACTACGCGAACGTCGAGGGCTGGGAGCCGACGTGGAGCGACCTCGACGCCGGCCCGCGAGGCGATCTCGAGCCGCTCGACCGCTGGCTCGTCGAGCGGACGCGCCTGCTCGTCCGTGACGCGACGGCGGCGTACGAGCGCTGGCTCACCGTCGACGTGATCGGGGCGTTCGAGGCGTTCGTCGAGGACGTCTCGAACTGGTACATCCGCCGCTCGCGGCGGCGCTTCTGGGACGGGGACGCCGCCGCCCTGCGGACGCTGTGGCACGCGCTCGCGACGGGGCTGCGGGTCGTCTCGCCGGTGATGCCGTTCCTCTCCGACCACCTGTGGCGCGTGCTCACGGGGCCGTGCGCGGACGCGCCCTCGTCGGTGTTCCTCGCCGGCTGGCCGGAGCCGCCCGCGCCCGACGACGACGTCCTCGGCGAGGTCGCGGACGTGCGCCGCGTCGTCGAGCTCGCGCGGCAGGCGCGTCAGACGTCGGGCCTCAAGCTGCGTCAGCCGCTGCGCACGCTCGTCGTCGAGGGGGCGCCGCGCGCCGGGGGGCACGCCGCCGAGATCGCGGACGAGCTGCGCGTGAAGGAGGTCAGGTTCGAGCCCGTCGAGGCCGAGCTCCGCGTCAAGCCGAACCTGCCCGTGCTCGGCCCACGGCTCGGCTCGGAGCTCGGTGCCGTGCGCTCGGCGCTCCAGGCGGGTGCGTTCGAGGAGCTCGGCGGCGGCTCCTTCCGCGTGGCCGGGCACGATCTCGGCCCGGACGACGTGCTCGTCGAGCGGAGCGGCAAGGACGGCTGGGCGGTCGCGGCCGACGCCGGCGTGACGGTCGCCCTCGACCTCCACGTCGACGACGAGCTCGCGCGCGAGGCCCGGGTGTACGAGCTGATCCACCGCGTGAACACGATGCGCAAGGAGGCCGGGCTCGAGCTCACCGACCGCATCCGGCTGACGATCCCGGCGGGCGACGCCGACCTGCTCGAGCACGCCGACTGGATCAAGGCGGAGACGCTCGCGATCGAGCTCCTCGCCGACGGCGGCGACACTCCCGTGATCGTTCGGGTTTGACGCGTTCCTTGCGGGGCAGCTCCGCGCTGCCGCGAGGTCGTCCGCCGACGCAGAGAGCGCTCCCGAGCCCGCGACCTTCCGGGAGACTGGAGGGAGCGCCGTCCCGTTGATCGGCCTCTGCGGGCTCTTGCCCGGGGGCCTAGCGCTCGTCGGCCGCTGTCGAGGTGACCGCAGCGACCGCGCCGACCGGAAGCGCCGCGAGCCCGACGAGTTGGTGGAGGACGTGCAGTGGGAGGCCGAGAACCACACCCCGTGGCCCGAGTCGGACGAACAGCCGCCGGTACAGATCGGGGTTGAGCCCGACGGTGGCGGCGAGCGCGGCCGTGACGAGGGCGGGTCGACGGGATGCGGCCCCGACGGCAACGGCAACTGCCGCGACCGCGCTCGCACGCTCGCGGAGGCCGAGGTTCAGCGTCGCCGGGACGTCGCGGCGCTCGACCATGAGTTGAACCCAGGGAACACCGCGATGCGCGAAGTCGGTGCGCACCATCGAGCTCAGCGTCCACTCCTTGAGGTGTGTCCCCTGCAGCTCCGGGTCGAGGAGGATCTGTCCGTGTGCGGCGAGTCGCCCGCCGAGCTCGATGTCCTCGATCGACGGTCTCGGGTATCGGCGGGCGTCGAAACCGCCGGCGGCCTCGAAGGCGTCGACGCGTACCGCGCCGAGCCCGGCCCAGAACGATGCGACCTCGCCGGCGGAGCGCTGGTGCACGGTGTGGTGGAGCAGGTTGCGAAACGCTGCGACGGTGCCCGTCGTCTGGACGTGGTCGTCGTAGGAGCCGAAGACGGCGACCAGCGTCGGATCCGCGGCCAGATGCGCCCGGATGCGGGTGAACGCGTCGCGGTGGACGACGACGTCCGAGTCGACGAACGCCAGCACGTCCGAGGTCGCCGCCGCTGCCCCCCTGTTTCGCGCAAGCGCCGGTCCGGCACCGGCGGGCTCGTCGACGACGATCACTTCCTCCGGCGGATCGTCGGCGCCACTGATCGCCTCGAGACAGCGGGCGAGCGTCGGTGGACGATCCGTCGCTGGGACGATCGCGGCCAGACGCACGGCAGTCCCCTCAGGGGCGGGCTTCGGCGAGCGCGAGCTCGCGGCGAAGCTCCACCGGCAACCGGAAGGTGACGTCCTCGCTGGCCATCTGAAACGGCTCGATGCGCTCCACGCCGCGCTGGCGGAACCACTCGCAGACCCCGACGACGAGGCGCTCCGGGGCCGATGCGCCGGAGGTGACCCCGACGGTGCGCATGCCCTCGAACCAGCCCGCGTCGATCTCGCTCTCGTCGTCGATCAGGTGTGCTGCGACGCCGTGTGCGTGCGCGACGTCGACCAGTCGGTTCGAGTTCGACGAGTTGCGCGACCCGATCACGAGCAGCATGTCGATCTCGGACAGCATCTCCTTGACCGCCCACTGCCGGTTGGAGGTCGCGTAGCAGATGTCCTCCTTCCGCGGCCCGACGATCTCCGGGAAGCGGCGGCGCAGCACGCCGATGATCTCGACCGTCTCGTCGACGGACAGCGTCGTCTGCGTGATGTACGCCGCTCTCGCGGCTTCCGGAAGCTCGAGCGCCTCGGCCTCGGCGACGTCCTGCACGAGCACGGTCGACTCGGGTGCCTCGCCCATCGTGCCCACGACCTCCTCGTGGCCGGCATGGCCGATGAGGACGACCGTGTACCCGGCGGCGGCGAACCGACGGGCCTGAACGTGGACCTTCGTCACGAGCGGACAGGTCGCGTCGAGCACCTTGTGCTGCAGCCGGGCCGAGTTCGCGTGCACCGACGGCGCGACGCCGTGGGCGGAGTAGACGATCGTCGACCCCTCCGGCACCTCGGTCTCCTCCTCGACGAAGATCGCGCCGCGGGCCTCGAGGTCGCGCACGACGTGGATGTTGTGGATGATCTGCTTCCGGACGTACACCGGGGCGCCGTAGAGGTCGAGCGCCTGCTCGACCGTCTCGACGGCGCGCTCGACGCCGGCGCAGAAGCCGCGCGGCGAGGCGAGGAGGATGCGCTCGACCATCCCGCACAGGGTACTCAGCGCACGTGGTTCACCGCGCGGCCTCTGCGAGGAGGATGCCCACCAGCACGACGGCGCCGCCGACGATCTGCACCGCGGCGAGCGTCTCCCCGAGCCACACCCACGCGACGACCGACGCGGCGACCGGCTCGAGCGTGGCCACGATCGTGACCGTGGTCGCCGGCAGGTGCCGGAGCGCCCCGATCGCGAGGACGAACGGGGCGATCGTGCCGAGCACCACCGTCCACAGGGCGAGCGTCCAGACCGGCGGGCTCAGAGCGAGCGCACCGGGGAGCTCGACGGTCTCCGTGAGCGATGCGAACGGGAAGCTCCACCACGGCTGCACGACCGCCCAGAAGCCCGCGGCGGCGCCCATCGCGAGCCCGACGACCGAGATCGGGTCGCGCCGGACGACGAGCCGCTCGCCGGCGAGGTAGAAGATCGCGAGGGCGACCGCCGCGCCGAGCCCCGCCGCCACCCCGACCTCGTCGAGCGTGAGGCCGGACCAGACCTCGGCGACGAGCGCGAGCCCGACGAGCACGAGCACGAGGGCCGCCCACACCCGATCGCTGACCCGCTCGCGCCAGACGAACCGCGCCCACAGCGCGACGAGCACCGGCGCCGTGAACTCGAGCAGCAGCCCGATCCCGATCGGCAGCCGGTAGATCGCGACGAAGTAGAGCCACTGCACGAAGGCGAAGCCGACGATCCCGTAGGCGATCAGCGACCGCGCCTCCCGCCGGTCGACGCGGAGGCGGCGCGGGGCGAGCAGCGCGATGCCGGCCAGCAACCCGAGGAAGGCGCCGGTGGAGCGAACCTCCGTCCAGCGGAGGGTTCCCATCCCGCTCGCGTCGAGCGCGAGCTTCGACACCGAGCCGTTGATCGCGAACAGCAGGGCGGACGCCGTGACCATCGCGTAGCCGAGCCCGGCACGCCGGTCGCGCCGTTCGGCACCGGGGACGGGGAGGGGGGCATCGGCCACGGCGCGCGGATCCTACGCGGCGACCTGTCGCGGCGCGTGACCACGCCGTCGCGCCGGGCGATAGGCTCGGATCATCGAGGATCGATTCTCCGGGCCGATGCGCGTCGCTCTCTTCGTCACCTGCCTCACGGACACCCTGGCACCGCAGGTGGGCCGGGCGACGGTCGCGGTGCTCGAGCGCCTCGGCGTCGACGTGACGTTCCCGCGCGAGCAGACCTGCTGCGGCCAGCTGCACTTCAACGCGGGCCACGCGGAGGAGGCGGCGGCGCTGGCCCGGCGCTACGGCGAGGTGTTCGCGGACGCGGACGCCGTCGTCACGCCGTCCGGGTCGTGCGCCGGCCACGTCCGCGCGCACGTGCCCGAGCTGGCGCCGGCCGCCGCCGAGGTGGCGGCGCGGACGTTCGAGCTCTCGCAGTACCTCGTCGACCGCCTCGGCGTGGTCGACGTCGGCTCCGGGTACTCCGGACGCCTCACCTACCACCCGACGTGTCACTCGCTGCGGCTGCTCCGGGTCGGCGACGCGCCCGAGCGGCTCCTGCGCGCCGTGCCGGGCGTCGCGCTCGCGGAGCTCCCGCAGGCCACTGAGTGCTGCGGGTTCGGCGGGATGTTCTCGGTGAAGAACGCCGCGGTGTCCGGGGCGATGCTCGCCGACAAGATCGCGAGCATCGAGGCGACGGGCGCCGAGGCCGTGTGCGCGTGCGACGCGTCGTGCCTGCTCCACATCGGCGGCGGGCTCGAACGGCGCCGTTCGCCGGTGCGTGCGGTCCACCTCGCGGAGGTGCTCGCAGGGTGAGCGCGCTGGCGCCGAGAGGTGCGCGCCCGACGGCGTTCCCGCAGGCCGCGGCCGTCGCGCTCGAGGACGCGCAGACGCGCGCCAACGTGCGGCTCGCCCAGGACACGATCCGTGCCCGACGCGCCGCCGCCGCCGGCGAGCTTGAGGACTGGGAGGTGCTGCGCGACGCGGGCGCGGCGGTCCGTGATCGCGCCCTGGCGCAGCTCGACACGCTGCTGCTCCGGCTCGAGGAGCGCGTGACCGCGGCCGGCGGTTCCGTGCACTGGGCGCGCGACGGTGCGGAGGCCTGCGCGATCGTCGTCCGCCTCGCCGCCGAGGCGGGCGCGTCGGAGGTGCTCAAGGTGAAGTCGCTCACCACCGACGAGATCGGCCTCAACGACGCGCTCGAGGCTGCGGGGATGCACCCGCTCGAGACGGATCTCGCGGAGCTCGTCTGCCAGCTCGCGGGCGAACGCCCTTCCCACCTCCTCGTCCCCGCGATCCACAAGAACCGGCGCGAGATCCGCGACCTGTTCCGTGAGCAGCTCGGGCTCCCCGGGCTGTCGGACGACCCGCAGGAGCTCGCCGAGGCCGCGCGCCTGCACCTCAGGGCCGCGTTCCTGCGCGCACGGGTCGCCGTCTCCGGGGCCAACGTCGCCGTCGCCGAGACCGGAACGGTCTGCGTCGTCGAGTCGGAGGGCAACGGGCGGATGTGCACGACGCTCGCGGAGACGCTGATCACGGTGATGGGGATCGAGAAGGTCGTCGCCGAATGGCGGGATCTCGAGGTGCTGCTCCAGCTCCTCCCGCGCTCGGCGACCGGCGAGCGCATGAACCCCTACACGTCGCTCTGGACCGGGGTGCGGAGCGGCGACGGCCCGCGCGCGTTCCACCTCGTGCTCCTCGACGGCGGGCGCACGCACGCGCTCGCCGACCCCGAGGGGCGGGAGGCGCTGCGCTGCATCCGCTGCTCCGCGTGCGTCAACGTGTGCCCGGTGTACCGCCAGACCGGGGGGCACGCGTACCACACCGTCTACGCCGGCCCGATCGGCGCGATCCTCGAGCCGCAGCTCGCCGGCCCACGGGGTCAGCCCGGGTCGCTGCCGTTCGCGTCGTCGCTCTGCGGCGCCTGCGCCGACGTCTGCCCCGTCCGGATCGACATCCCGCGGCTGCTCGTCCACGAGCGCCGCCGCGTCGTCGAGGCGGAGCGACGCAGTGTGGAGGGCACGGCGCTGCGGCTGCTCGGCCGGGTCTTCTCCTCGCGGGAGCGCTACGAGCGCGCCCAGCGCCTCGCCCGGAGGCTGCAGCGTCCGGTCGTCCGGCACGGCCGCGTCCGCTGGTTCGTGGGGCCGCTCGCCGGCTGGGGCTCGTCGAGAGAGCTCCCGGCGGTGCCGCCGCAGACCTTCCGCGAGTGGTGGGAGAGCCGTGGACGCCCGTGAGGAGGTCCTCCGTCGCATCCGCGCCGGGACGGGCAGCGCCGTCGCGGCCGAGGTCTCGCGAACGTACCGTGTCACCGGCTCGGCGAGTGCGGCCGAGCGCGAGCGCCGCTTCGTCGAGCGGGTCGAGGACTACGGGGCGACGGTGCTCGAGACCGAGCGCCCGGCGGAGGCGGTCCGCGACGCGCTCGCGGCGCACGCGGCACGGCGGGTGGGGGTCGCCGCCGATCTCGACGGGGCGCTGCTCCCCGAGGGCATCGAGGCGGTCGTCGACGACGGCCTCACGCCGCTCGAGCTGGACGCCCTCGACGCCGCGGTCACGACGTGCGCCGCCGCCTGCGCCGAGACCGGCACGATCGCGCTCGACGGGGGCCCGGGCCAGGGGCGGCGTGCGCTGACGCTGGTTCCCGATCTCCACGTCTGCGTCGTCCGTCGCGCGGACGTCGTCGAGACGGTGCCCGAGCTGCTGGACCGGCTCGGCCCGGGTGCGGCCGAGGGCCGCGCGATCGTGCTCGTGTCCGGGCCGTCCGCGACGTCGGACATCGAGCTGACGCGGGTCGAGGGCGTCCACGGCCCCCGCCGCCTCGTCGTCGTCCTCGTCCCCTGAATCGGCGGGCGAGCCAGGGCGACGGCTTGACCGGCACCGTGCCGCGCCAGAGACTTCGGCCCATGCCCGAGCAGCGTCGTGCATCGGCGCGCCCACCGACCGTGGTTCGCGGCGCCTGCCCCCACGACTGCCCCGACACGTGCGCCTGGGAGGTCACCGTCGAGGACGGCCGCGCCGTGGGGCTCCGGGGGGTGAAGGAGCACCCGCTCACGCAGGGGCGTCTCTGCGCGAAGGTCAACCACTACGTCGAGCGCGCGTACAGCCCCGACCGCCTGCTGCACCCGTTGCGCCGCGTCGGGCCGAAGGGCGGTCGCCGCTTCGAGCGCATCGGCTGGGACGAGGCGCTCGACGCGGTCGCGGGCCGGCTGACGGCGATCGTGTCCGAGTCCGGGGGCGAGGCGGTGCTGCCCTACAGCTACATGGGCACGCAGGGCATCGTGCAGGGCGCGTCGCTCGACCGGCGCTTCTTCGCGCTGCTCGGTGCATCGCGGCTGACGCGGGCGATCTGCGGCTCGTCGGCCGCGGAGGGGCTGATCGCGACGCAGGGCGGGACGCGCGGGATGCTGCCCGAGGACCTGCGGCACAGCCGGTTCGTCGTGCTCTGGGGCACGAACACGATCGTCACCAACCAGCACCTGTGGCCGTTCGTGACCGAAGCGCGCCGGTCGGGCGCACGCGTCGTGGTCGTCGACCCCGTCGAGACCCGCACCGCGCGCTCGGCCGACTGGCACGTCCGGCCCCGGCCGGGCACCGACGCCGCACTCGCGCTCGGGCTGATGCGCGTGATCGTGGACGAGGGGATCCACGACGCCGCGTACGTCGACCGCCACACCCTCGGCTTCGAGGAGCTGCGCCTCCGCCTCGCCGAGTACCCGGTCGAGCGCGTGGCCGAGATCACCGGGGTGGAGGCGGCCGAGATCGTCGAGCTCGCCCGGGCGTACGCGACGACGGCGCCGCAGGCGATCCGCACCCTGATCGCGCTCGGGCACCACGAGCGCGCCGCGATGACCCTGCGGACGATCGCGTGCCTCCCGGCGCTCGTCGGCGCGTGGCGCCACCGCGGGGGCGGGCTCGTCGCGACGACGGCCTGGGCCGCCTGGGGCCCGCTGAACCTCGGGCCGGTCGAGCGCCCCGAGCTGGAGGACGCGTCGCTGCGCGAGGTGAACATGGTGCGGCTCGGGCGCGCGCTCACCGAGCTCGACCCGCCGATCCGGGCCCTCGTCGTCTACAACGCGAACCCGGCGGCGATCGCCCCCGACCAGGGCCGCGTGCTCGAGGGCCTGCGGCGGGACGACCTCTTCACCGTCTGCGTCGAGCAGTTCCTCACGGACACCGCCGCCCACGCCGACATCGTCCTGCCCGCGACGACGCAGCTCGAGCACCTCGACCTCGTGCCGTCCTGGGGCAGCGTCTACGTGACGCTCAACCGGCCGGCGATCGCGCCGCTCGGGGAGGCGCTTCCGAACAGCGAGATCTTCCGGCGGCTGGCCGCCCGCATGGGCATGGACGAGACGCTGTTCGCCGCCACCGACGAGGAGCTCGTCCGCCTCGCGCTCGACTCGGGGCACCCGCTGCTCGAGGGCGTGACCTGGGAAGGCCTGCTCGAGACCGGGTACGCGAAGGTCGCGGTCGGCGACGACTGGCGGCCCTATGCGGAAGGCGGCTTCGCCACCCCGTCCGGGAAGCTCGAGTTCGTGTCGACGGCGATGGCGGACGCCGGTCACGACCCGCTTCCCGCGTACGTGCCGGCCGGGGAGTCGCCGACAGGCGACCCCGAGCGGTCGGCCCGGTACCCGCTCCAGCTCCTGACCGCGAAGTGGTCGCTGCACTTCCTCAACTCCCAGTACGCGAACCTGCCGCGGCACCGCGCCGCCGAGGGCGAGCTCCCGGTGTCCCTCGCCGCGGCGGATGCCGACGCGCGCGGGATCGCGGAGGGCGCCCTGGTGCGCGTGTTCAACGGCCGCGGCGCCGTCCTCGCGCGCGCCCGTGTGGGGACGGCCGTGCCGCCGGGGGTGGTCGCGCTGCCGTCGGGTTGGTGGGCCTCGCTCGTCGAGGGCGGCGCGTCGGCGAACGCCCTCACGCCCGACACGCTGACCGACCTCGGCGGCGGCTGCGCGTTCCACGACGCGCTCGTCGACGTGGCGCCCGTCGAGGAGCCTCCGGCGACGCCGGGCTGATCCGGGCCGAGCAGGGCGCGGGGCGCGCCCGGCGACCACGGCCGTGGCCCGGCCGCGGCGCGCGGCCTTCCTGCCGGGCGACGATCTACACTGCGGGCGGCCGGGGCGTGGCGCAGCCTGGTAGCGCGCTTGCTGTGGGAGCAAGAGGTCGTCGGTTCAAGTCCGACCGCCCCGACTCACCGCAACACCAGGAGAGATGCCGCATCGTCGATCGGAGAGGCCCGACGCCAGGGCCTCTCCGGCGTTCCTGGAACAGTTCTTGGAACTGTCAGCCCGCGTTGATGTTCCCGGTAGCGCACCTGGGCCAGCCTGTCCGATGCGGAGCGCCGGTCGAAAGCGCGGTCCGACCGACCCAACCCTGGACGGTGTGTCACGGCAGCCGCGGCTGACGGTGGGTCAGCGACGTCCTCGACGCGGTGTGTCGTCCGGTCGCTCCTCGGGGCGCGTGCGCCCCTGCGCCCGGGAATCAACCTGGAGGTGGCTGTTGGTTCGGCCGAAGCACGAGAGCGATGCTGACGACGAGGATCCAGGCGAGGTAGACGAGGATCGGGAACCAGGCCACGGCCAGCAGCGTCAGCACCGCCACGACCAGGCCGATCCAGCCGAGCCACGCCGGAAGCGCGCCGTTCCTGATCGCGAGCACCGAGGTGGCGACGACGAGTCCGGCGGCGATCATCGTCGAGCTGACGAGCAGCAGGTAGCTCGTCGTGCTGGTGAGCCGCGCCAGGTCGGGGTCGAGCTGGAACTTGTCGGTCTCGTCGGCTACAGCTGCGGGGCCGATGCCGATGCATGCTGCCCCGAGCAGGAGCGCGATGGAGAGGAGGCCTGACCCGAACGCGAGGGTCGACAGCCCGTGTGAGCCCGACTCGACGGCACGCAGACGCTCTCGGAGGCTTGTCAGGAACCAGAGGAAGAACAGTGCGCCGACCACGATCATGAAGAAGACGACGATCTCCTGCGTGCGGTTCCCGCTGTCGCCGTACCACGCGAGGTACTCGGCGTCGGAATCGGATGCCTGTGGCGAATCCCCGGTGAGGGCGAACGCAAGCACGAACAATGCGACGAACACGATCCCGCTCAACGGAGTCAAGCGTCCCGCCGTTGCGCTGTTCATGAGCTGACAACCTCCGATCCGGTTGGGCTGACCCCGCGGCGGCAGCATCCCGCACCACGGTCGAGCAGTCAACTCGACCAGGGCCGTCGCCCACAGCCCGGAGACGGGAGGGGCGGTCTCGATCTTGCCAGGGAGCATGCCCGCACACTCCGGGCGGCGAGGGATCACGGCAAACCGCCTCAACGGAGCAAGGACGAGGGGTGGGCACCCGGTCGTCCCCCGAGACGCGGGAGGGCGCCGTCGGCGCCCTCCCACGGTGCTCCTCTCGCCCGGTGCCTTACAGCTCTGCGGCAGGCTCCTCGACGACGACGACGTCCTCGGAGGGGCCGGATCGGCCGCCGCGTTCGACGATTCCGACCCAGATCGCCGCTCCGATCACTCCGCCGGCGAGTGGCCCGACGAGGTAGATCCAGATGTTGCTCCACTCCCAGGCCCAGATCGCGGGGGCGAGCGACCGCGCCGGGTTCACCGATCCGCCCGAGGTCGAGCCGATCACGGCCGCCATCGTGAAGATGTAGAGGCCGATCATCAGCGGCGCCATCACGCCGTACCACGCCGCGCGCGCGTCGGTCGCGACGGTGAGGATCACCATCAGGAACAGCGCGGTGGCGACGATCTCGAGCACCATCGCGCCCCAGTCGTCGACGTCGAAGCCGGGGTTCGTGACGAGCGCGTCGGTGACGGTGTCGTCGAAGACGATCGCCTGCACGGCGACCGCGCCGATGCCCCCGATCAGCTGGGCGATCCAGTACGGGATCACGTCCATCGGCTGGAACTTCCGCCCGATCGTCAGCCCGAGCGTCACCGCGGGGTTGAAGTGGCCGCCCGAGATGTGACCGAAGGCGGTGATCGCGAGCGCGAGCCCGAATCCGAAGCCTGCCGGGATCGCAACCATCGTCAGGAGCGTCCCGTTCCCTTCGCCGAACTGCGAGTCGAAGCCGACCAGCGTCGCGATCGCGCTGAAGCCCAGGAAGAAGAACAGGAACGTGCCGAACATCTCGGCGAGCAGACGTTGCACAAGGGGTGGGGAGTCCACGGGTCCCTCCAGTCGGGTTGCTTCGCGGGCGGCCCCGCGCAGGTCTCTGCGAGCGGGTTCTCCGCGGTCGCGCCCGTTCCTCCCACCCGATCGAGCGGAGGGACGACGCCCGCGGGCCGTGCGTCCCTGCCGTCCCCTGCCTCCTCGCCGAGGCGCGGTACGTCGCCCCGGCGACGAGCCTCTAGAGTCGGCGGATGGACGTCGGCCTCGTGGTTGCGGTGGCGCTCGCGTTCGCGTTCGCCCTCACGAACGGGTTCCACGACGCCTCGAACGCGATCGCGACGCTCGTGGGCACGCGCGCCGCGCGGCCGGGGCAGGCGATCGTGCTCGCCGCCGTCTTCAACATGCTCGGGCCGCTGCTCGTCGGCGCCGCGGTCGCGAGCACGATCGGGGGCATCGTCGACGTGCCGGCCGACGAGACGGTCGAGGTCGTCGGAGCCGCGCTGATCGCCGCCACCGGGTGGAACCTGATCACGTGGTCGCGCGGGCTCCCCTCGAGCTCGGGGCACGCGCTCGTCGGCGGCCTCACCGGGGCCGCGCTCCTGGCGGGCGGGGTGTCGGCGGTCAACTGGGGCGGGTTCGACGGCTGGCGCCCGGTCGGCTTCGTCGGCACGGTGGTCGCGCTCGCGGTGTCGCCCGTGATCGGAGCGGTCGTCGCCTTCGCGCTGATCCGGCTGCTCGCCCGCCTCCTGCGGCGCGCGACCCGTCGCATGCGCACGCCGGTCAACGCCGGGCAGTGGGTGAGCTCCGCCGCGCTCGCGTTCAGCCACGGTGCGAACGACGCCCAGAAGGCCGTCGGCGTGATCGTCGCCCTCCTCGTCGCGACCGGGAAGTCGTCATCCTTCGAGGCACCGTTGTGGGTCGAGCTCGGCGCCGCCGCGGCGCTCACGCTCGGTACCGCGCTCGGCGGGTGGAAGATCGTGAAGACGATCGGTCGCAGCATCTACCGGATCCGGCCGCTGGACGGCCTCGCGAGCCAGTCCGGATCGTCGGCGGTCATCCTCGGCGCGTCGTTCCTCGGTGCGCCCGTGTCGACGACCCACGTCGTCGCCTCGTCGATCGTCGGGATCGGGGCGGGGCGCCGGCGCTGGCGGCACGTGCGCTGGTCGATCGTGCGCGAGATGCTGATCGCGTGGGCGACGACGATCCCCGTCTGCGCGCTGCTCGCGGCGCTGACGCTGATCCTGTGGAGGTGGGTCGCATGACCGTGCACCGGTGGTTCCTGCCCGACACGCCCGACGTGCTCGGGATGCTCCGCTCGCAGCTCGAGGTGACGATCGCGGGGATGGACGCCCTCGTCGCCTGGGCGGACGGCGACGCCCGGAAGGCCGACGACGTCCGCCGTCTCGAGCACGAGGCGGACGACCACAAGCGCCGGCTGGAGCGCACGCTCGTCGACGCCTTCACCACGCCGTACGACCCCGAGAACCTGTACACGATCGGCCGGGGGATCGACTGGGTCCTCAACCTCGCCAAGGACGCGGTGCGCGAGTCGGAGGTGATGGCGTGCCCGCCCGACCGTCCCGTCGCCGAGATGGCGGCGCTGCTCCGCGAGGCCGTCGGGCACCTCGACGACGCGGTCGCGGGCCTGCAGGCCCACCGCGAGGGCGCCACGACCGCGGCCGACGCCGCGATCAAGGCCGAGCGCAACATCGAGCGCGTCTACCGGCGCGCGATGGCGGAGCTGCTGGAGGTCGACGACCTGCGCGAGGTGATGGCGCGGCGCGAGCTGTACCGCCGGTTCTCGCGGATCGGCGAGACGGTCGCCGAGGTCGCCGAGCGCATCTGGTACGCGGTGATCAAGGAGGCGTGAGCCCGCACGCGGCGCCACGGCGAACGGCTCCGTGGTCCCGCCTCGTCCTCGGGCGACCGGGCACGACGGGCCGGAGACGGCGATGCGGGAGGCCCGAACGGCGGGTCAGTGTCGTCCCCGATTCGAGCCGGACGGCAGCGACGTACCCTCGTCGTGAAAGGGGCGTGCGGATGCAGGCCACCACCGTCGTCGAGGGACCGGGGGAGATCGTGCGCGGCGCGGCCTCCGAGGCGGCGCCGCCGCGTCGGCGTGCGGCCCCGGCGCGCCCGCCGCTGATCGTCTCCGTCGTGGGGATCGACGGCTGCGGCAAGACGTCCACGTTCGAGGCGGTGCTCGCCGCGCTCGCGCGGAGCCTCGCCGTCGTCGGTGTCGGCGACCGCGTCCTCGCGGGCGCCCCCGGGGTGGGCGTCCACGAGCGCACCGACGTCCCCCGCACCCGGCTGACGCGCGTCGTGGGGCGCCTCGCGAAGGGCCTGCGCGTCCCCGTCCTCTACAAGAACGTGAAGTTCCTCGACCTCACCGAGCGGACGCGCCTCGTCGACCACGTCCGGGTCCACGATCGGCCCGACGTCATCCTCTGCGACGGCGACCCGCTCGTGAACACGGCGGCCTGGGCGGTCGCACGGTTCGCCCGCGACGAGCTCGCGGGCGACGACGACGCCCTCGACGAGGGCCTCGCGCTGCTCGCGCACGAGCGGACGCTCCGGCTCCGCGAGCTCCCGGGGCGACTGCGGCGCTCCTGGCAGCTGACGCTGCTCAACCGCCTGCGCCTCGGGCGCTTCGCCTACCCGGGCCTCGTCGTGCTCCTCGAGATCGACCCCGCCGTCGCGCTCGGGCGGATCCGGGCGCGCGGGCGGCCGCTGCAGACGCACGAGAACGAGGCCTTCCTCGCGGAGCTCGGCCGCGCGTACGAGCGCGTCTGCGCGCTGCTCGAGCGGCGGCGCGGGCTTCCCGTCCTGCGCGTGCCGGTCGGCGAGGTGCCGCCCGAGGAGGTCGTGGCGCGCGTGGTGGCGGCGGTGAGCGACACGATCCGCGCGATCGACGAGGCCGGGGAGGCCGACGCCGTCGCCGAGGGGGCGATCGACGTGATCGCGACGACGATCTCCGGCTCGCTCGAGGACCAGCGGAAGGTCGATCGGATCCTGCCCGCGTTCCGTGCGCGGACGCCCCGCCCGGTGCGCGTGCACGTGGCGCACAGCCACGCGGAGGCGCAGGAGCAGGCGCACGGCGTCGTCCGCCGGGGCGGGCGACTGGTCGTGTCGGCCGGCGGCGCCGGGACGTTCAACGCCGTCCTCGAGGGGGCGCTGCTCGACGGCGGCGTCCCCGCCGACCTCCGGCTCGCCTTCCTTCGCAAGGGATCGGCCGACCTCATCGGCAAGGTGCTCGGCATCCCCGACACGCTGCCGGAGGCGGTCGACGCGATCGTCGGCGGCATCGAGAGCGACGAGACGGTCGCCGCCGACGTCGTCGCCCTCGCCGCGACGGCGCCCGACGGCGAGGCGGTGACCCGTCACCTCGTCGGCTTCGGCGGCTTCGGCGTCTTCGGCGAGATCCCACGCTTCACCGAGTCGAGGCTGGTGAAGGCCTACAAGGGCGTCCTCGGGCAGCTCTTCGGCGACCTCGGGCCGTTCATGACGGGGTTCGCGCTCGCGACGGTCGAGTGGAACGTCGCCCGCCTCGCCGGGCGCCGTCCGCGTCTGACCCTCGTGCTCGACGGCGACGAGGTCGGGCCCGACGACTGGGTCTCGGTGATCCTGATGAACGGCGACCTCGGGCGCGACTTCACGCTCGGCCGCGGGCTCGACCTGGCGAGCGGGACGTTCCGCGTGATCGCGCTGCGCTCCCTCGGCCCGCGCGCGCTGATCCGCCAGACCGTCGCCTGCAGAACGGGAGCCGTGCTCGACGACCCGCAGGCCTACGGAGCGGTCGTCGCGGAGGTGCGCAGCCTCACCGTGCGCCCCGAGGATCCCGGGTGGGAGCAGCTCGTCAACGTCGACGGGCTGAAGCTGCGAGCCCGCGGGCCGGTCGACGTCACGGTGGCGGGCCGCGTCGCGCTCGTGCCGGGCAGGCCGGGCGCCGCGGCGTAGCGGGAGCGGGCCCGGTCGTGCCGGAGGCGATGGAGACGCTCGTCGACCTCCTCGACGTCGCGGCCGCGGAGCACGGCGGGCGCACGGCCCTCACGATCCGCTCCGGGCTTCGCGACGACACGTGGAGCTATCGGCGTCTCCGGGCCCGATCCGCCGCGCTCGCCGCACACCTCGCAGAGGATCGCCGCCTCGAGCCCGGGGCGCGCGTCGTCGTGTGGGGCCCGAACTGCCCGCAGCTCGTGGCCGCGATCTTCGGCGTGCTGCTCGGCCGCTTCGTGCTCGTCCCGCTCGACCCGTACGCGACCCCGGAGCTGCGTGCCCGCGTCGTCGACCGCACGGATGCCGCCCTCGTGATCAGCGGCTTCGGAGAGGTCCCGGACGCGCCGACGCTCGAGCTGCCCGCGCTCCCGTTCGACGAGCAGCGGCCGTACCGCGGCGTCCGGCCGCGGGCCGACGACCTCGCGGAGATCGTGTTCACCTCGGGCACCACCGGCCGCCCCAAGGGCGTCGAGCTCACGCACGCGAACGTCGTCGCCAACGTCCGCTCCGCACATGCCGCGCTCCGGCCGACGCACGACTTCCGGCTGCTCTCGGTCCTGCCGCTGTCGCACATGTTCGAGCAGACGGCCGGCCTGTTCCTGCCGCTGTCGGTCGGCGCGAGCGTCCACTACACGCCGAGCCGGCAGCCGCCCGTGCTCGTGAAGACGATGCGCCGCCAGAAGGTGACGGCGATGGCGGTCGTTCCGCAGGTGCTCGAGTTCCTGCTCGCGGGGATCGAGCAGGAGGTGCAGCGCCGCGGCTCGCTCGGCAGCTGGCAGGCCGCGCACCGGCTCGCGCCCCGCCTGCCGGTGGCGGCGCGGCGCGTGCTCTTCCGCCGCGTCCACCGGGAGCTCGGCGGGTGCCTCGAGCTCTTCGTCAGCGGCGGCGCCGCGCTCGACCCGGAGGTCGGCGCCGCATGGGAGCGCCTCGGGGTGACCGTCCTCGAGGGGTACGGCACGACCGAGTGCGCGCCGAGCGTCGCCTCGAACACGCGCGCGGATCGGAAGGCCGGCAGCGTCGGTCGCCCCGTGCCCGGGGTCGACGTGCGGATCGGCGACGGCGGCGAGATCCTCGTGCGCGGCCCGAACGTGACCCCGGGCTACTGGCGGGACGACGAGGCGACGGCGGCGGCCTTCACCGCGGACGGCTGGTTGCGCACCGGTGACCTCGGCGAGATCGACCGCGACGGGTTCCTGTATCTCCGCGGGCGGCTCACCGACCTGATCGTGCTCCCGAGCGGCCTCAACGTGCATCCGGAGGACGTGGAGGCCGAGCTCGCCGGAGAGGAGGCGGTCGGCGACTGCGCCGTCGTCGGAGCGGCCGACCCGGAGCGGGGCGTCCACGTGCACGCCGTCGTGCTCCCCGCCGACCGCGGCGCCGACGCGCAGGACCGCGTCGCCGGGGCGGTGCGGCGCGCCAACGCGCGGCTCGCACCGCACCAGCGGATCGGGGCGTTCACGCTCTGGGAGGAGGGAGAGCTCCCTCGCACGAGCCTGCTGAAGCTGAAGCGCCACGAGGTGCTCGCTGCGCTCGCGGGTCGCCCTCCGGCCGGCGAGCCGTCGTCCCCGCGGCCCACTGCGGACGCCGACCGCGCGAGCCGCCTCCTGCGCATCCTCGTCGGCCTCGCCCCGGCGGGCGCGGCGCTGGGCCCGGACAGCGACCTCGCCCTCGACGTCGGCCTCGACTCGCTCGCACGGGTCGAGCTCGCCGTCCGGCTCGAGCGCGAGCTGGGGCTGTCGCTCGAGGAGGACGCGCTCGCCGGGGCCGCGACGGTCGGGGAGCTGACGGCGATCGTCGAGGGCGGACAGGCCGCGTCTCCCCCGGTCGCGTTCCCGGAGTGGGCACTCGGTGGCCCGGCCCGCCTCGTCCGTACCGTCCTCCAGGCGGCGGTGCTGTTCCCGGTGCACGCGCTCGTGTGCTCCCCCTTCCGCGTCGAGGGGCGCGAGCACCTGGAGGCGCTCGACACGCCCGTGCTGATCGTCGCCAACCACGCGAGCCATCTCGACACGCCGTCGATCCTGCGGGCGCTGCCCCGCGCGGTGCGTCGGCGTGTCGCGGTCGCCGCCGCCGCCGACTACTTCTTCCGCACCCGCCCGCTCGCGATCGCGATGCCGCTGCTCCTGAACGCGTTCCCGTTCTCCCGGGAGGGGGCCGTCCGTTCCAGCCTCGAGCACTGCGGCGACCTCGTCGACGGAGGCTGGTCGGTGCTCGTCTACCCGGAGGGCACGCGCTCGCCGACGGGTGTCGTCCAGCCGTTCCGGGCGGGCAGCGGGTTGCTCGCCGCCGGCCTCCGCGTGCCGGTCGTCCCGATCGCGGTCGAGGGCACCCACGCTCTCCTCCCGAAGGGCCGGCGGTGGCCGCGCCGCGGCCCCGTCACCGTGCGCGTCGGCCCCTGCGTGCACGTCGACCCGTCGGCCGAGAGCGCCGACGCCGCCGGGCGCCTCGCCGTCGCGGTGTCGGCGCTCGGCGCGACCCCCGGGGTCGAGCCGCCCACGGCTCGCGGCGCGAGTCGCGCCGCCTGAAGCCCGGAGACGGTGCACGGGCGGGGCCTGCGACCCCGGCGCGTACGCGGGGCGGGCATCGTCGATGCCGGACGGCGTGAGGGAAGCGGCCTACCGGATTCGAACCGGTGACACGAGCTTGGAAGGCTCGGGTGATACCACTTCACCAAGGCCGCCCGTGAAGGCACTAGCGTAGCGCCTGTGTCGCCCGGCGCGTGGTCATGGAACGCGGAGGCACTCGTCGGCGTCGTGCTCGCCGTCGCCTACCTCGCCTCGCTGCGGCGCTGGCCGGCCGGGCCGTGGCGCGCGCTCTCGTTCCTCGCCGGGTGCCTGCTCGTCGTCGTCGTCTTCGTGACGCCGTGGGACACCGTCGCGGTCGAGTACCTGCTGTGGCTGCACCTGCTGCAGAACGTCGTGCTCGCCGAGTGGGTTCCGCTCCTGCTCGTGCTCGGGCTCGCCCCGCCGCTCGCAGCCCGGATCGCGCAGGTTCCCGCGATCCGGGCGGTCACGCACCCGTTCGTCGCGCTGCCGCTGTGGGTCGGCGCCTACGCCCTGTGGCACGTGCCGGCGCCGTACGACGCGGCGCTGCGGGACGGGGGCCTCCTGCTCGCGCTCGAGCACCTGACGTACCTCGTCACCGGCCTCGCGATGTGGTGGTGCGTCTGGCAGGACGAGCCTCACCGCCTCGGCCCGGGCCCCCGCGCCGCCTACGTCTTCGCCGGGTTCGTGCTCTCCGCGCCGCTCGGGCTCGTCCTCGCCCTGGTCCCCGAGCCGATCTACGAGGCGTACGCCGACGCCCCGGAGCGCCTCTGGGGCATCGGCCGGCTCGCCGACCAGCAGCTCGGCGGCATCTCGATGGCGTCGGAGCAGGCGGTCGTCTTCTTCGCCGTCTTCGCCTACTGGTTCCTCCGCTTCCTCGCGGAGCAGGAGCAGCTCGAGACTCCGCGCGCGCCGTCGTAGTACCCTCCGGCGGATGGTTCGCATCGCCGTCGCCGCCGTCGTCACCGCAGGCGTGGCCGTCCTCTCGGCGATCGGCTTCGCGGCGACGCCGAGCCCGTTCCAGCAGGGCGTGGCCGCGGGCGAGATCACGACGTCGGAGGCGCTGCTCTGGACGCGTGCTCCGCGGGTCGGGCTGCTGCGCGTCGAGGTCGCGGCGAATGCGCGCTTCACCGGCCGCCTGATCGTGAAGCAGGCTGACGCACGGTCGCGCGACGACCGGACCGTCCGCGTGCGCGTCACGGGGCTGCGGTCGGGCGGGCGCTACTGGTACCGCTTCCGCCAGGGATCGTCGCTGAGCCCGGTGGGGACCTTCGTCACGGCGCCCCTCCCGGCGACCCCGGCGCGCGTCCGTTTCGCGATCTCCGGCGACGCCGACGCGACGCCCGGCGCGAACGGCCGGCCTGCGTACAACCGCTTCGAGACGTACGCCCGGATGGCCCGTGAGCGCAACCAGTTCAACATCAACCTCGGCGACACGATCTACTCCGACTCCGAGGTCGGCGGCACGCCCGTCGCGCGCACGACGGCGGCGAAGTGGGGGAAGTACAAGCTCGGCCTCGCCCTTCCGGCGCTGCGGCAGCTCCGGGCCAGCGCCGGGCTCTACAGCCACTGGGACGACCACGAGTTCATCAACGACTTCTCGCGCGCGGAGCACGGCACGGCGATCTACCGCGCGGGCGTGAAGGCGTTCACCGACTACGCCCCCGTCACGTACTCGCCGTCGACGGGCCTCTACCGGACGTTCCGCTGGGGGCGGCACCTCGAGCTCTTCTTCCTCGACGAGCGCTCGTTCCGGAGCGCGAAGGCGACGGGCCTGTGCGGGAACGACCTCGCGCCGACGGCGCCGGCTGCGGTCCGCGCGGGCTTCGCGGCGATCGCCCCCGACCTCGCGCAGCCCGTGCCGCAGGCGTGCCTGGACACGATCGCGAGCCCGACGCGGACGATGCTCGGCGAGGCGCAGGAGGCCGCGTTCGCGAAGGCCGTTCGCGCCTCGACGGCGACGTTCAAGGTGGTCGTCAACGAGGTGCCGATGCTGCAGATGTACGCGCTGCCGTACGACCGCTGGGAGGGCTACGCGGCCGCCCGGTCACGGATGCTGAACGTGCTGGAGGGGATCCCGGGCGTCGTCGTCCTCACGACCGACACGCACGCGCACCTGATCGGCGAGATCCGGCGCTCGACGCTCGAGCCGCCGGCGCCCGTCGGCACCGGGATCTGGGAGGTCGTCACCGGCCCCGTCGCCACCAACACGTACGGGAAGGAGATCGACGCGTTCCTCGGCTCACCGGGCGCGGGCGCCCTCGTCACGGGCCTCTTCTTCAAGCCGGCGCCGCCGAGCGGCCTCGGCCTCCGCTGCGCCGCGACCGACCAGTACGGCTACGCGCAGGTCGAGGTCACCGCGACGCGGCTGACCGTGACGCCGAAGACTGCGGCCGGCCAGCCCGTCGTCGACGCGACCGGGGCGCGGTGCGCGCCGCTCGTCGTGCGTCCCTCGTAGCTCCGCGCCGGCTCTCGCGGCGCCCGCGCGCCGGGGAGGCGGCCACCGCTCAGGCGGGCGTCGACGGCTCCCACGGGCTCGGGCGCCCCGTGCCGGGCCTGCAGCAGCCGGGCGGGCAGGTGTCGTAGCCCGGCCCGTCCGCTCCGAGCGCGCGCCGCGGCACTGCCGGGTCGAGCCGCTCCTGGACCAGCTCGCGGATCATCGAGACGAACGCGGGGTGCGTGCCGACGCTGGGCACCCGGGCGAACGCGAGACCGGCGGCCTCGGCCGCCTCGCGGGCCTCGACGTCGAGGTCGTAGAGCACCTCGAGGTGGTCGGACACGAACCCGAGCGGCGAGACGACGACCGCGCCCGCACCGTGGGCCGGGAGCGCCTCGACCGCGTCGCAGACGTCGGGCTCGAGCCAGGGCACGTGCGGCGGGCCGCTGCGGCTCTGGTAGACGACCTGCCAGTCGCGGGCGCCGGCCGCCTGCGCGACGAGCCCCGCCGACTCGGCGAGCTGTGCCTCGTAGCGGCAGCCGGCGGCCATCGCCGCGGGGATCGAGTGGGCGGAGAAGAGCACGTGCGCGTCCGGCTGCTCGGCGAGGGCGGCGGCGAGGAGCTCGGCGTTCGCCTCGACCCAGCCCGGGTGGTTGTAGAACATGCGGGTCTTCAGCACCTCGGGTGCGGCGTCGCCGACCGCCTGCTGCGCGTCGTGCAGGTTCTCGCGGTACTGCCTGCACCCGGAGTAGGAGCTGAAGCCCGAGGTGAAGAACGCCAGCGCGCGCTCGATCCCGTCGTCGGCCATCTCCCGCAGCGTGTCGGCGAGGAACGGGTGCCAGTTGCGGTTGCCGAAGTAGATCGGGAGGTCGATGCCGTGCGCCGCGAGCTCGGGCCGGAGCGCGTCGATCAGGGCGCGGTTCTGGGCGTTGATCGGGCTGACGCCGCCGAAGCGCTCGTAGTGCTGCGCGACCTCGGCGAGCCGCTCGGGCGGCACGCCGCGCCCCCGCGTCACGTTCTCGAGGAACGGGATCACGTCGTCCGTCCCCTCGGGGCCGCCGAACGAGACGACCAGCAGCGCGTCGAACCGGGTGTCGGGGTAGCGGCTGCGCGCCCCGTCGGCGGGCGGCTTCAGGCTCAGGGGCGTCTCCATGGCGGCGGCAGCACCGTAGCACCCGCCGTCCGGCGGCCCTGCGGCCCGCGGAGCCGACTGCCGCGTGGCTCACGGGCGCCCGCCCGGCGACCGATTACCCTTCCACCGGGCGCCCGTAGCTCAGTGGACAGAGCGGCGGACTTCTAATCCGCGGGTCGCAGGTTCGAATCCTGCCGGGCGCATCAGGATCCATGCGGGATCACGGGCTTCCGCCCCGGCCCGCGGATCGAGGGGGTCAACAGACGGGTCAACAGGCGGTCACGGGGAGCGCGTCCGATCGTCGGCCTGTCACGCCGGAGGCCGCGGGTTCGAGTCCCGCCGCTCCCGTCTCTGAACCCGCTCGTGGAGCCGGTTTCGTCGGTCTGGCGACGTCGACGCTCGGCCACGGGATAGAACGTTGGCAAAGCAACCCAGCGTGGAGCGGCACGTGACGCTGCCACGTACTGACGGGGCGCCGCGTTGTCGCCGCTCGAGCGGACAGACTCGCCTCAGACGGTGAGGAGCACGTCGACGAGTGACTCCGCGAGGCCTTCCGTCATGGGCGCGGGCACGACGAGCGTGCGCTGGAAGACGGTGCCGACGAGGAGGTCGAGCGCCAGCGCGACGTCGAGGTCGCTGCGCAGGTCGCCACGGGCGACGCCTCGCTCGAGCGCAGCCGCGGCGGACGTCCGCCATGGGAGAACCGATCGTCGTCGAAACTCGGCGGCCATCTCTGGATCGTCATCGACGCGCGCGATCGCGGCGAGGATCACGATCGCCGCGATCCGATCGCTGAACGTGGCCACGAGCTGATCGGCGGCTGCCTGCAGGTCGGCGCGAGTCGACCCGGAGTCCGGCACGAGACCGATGGCGAGATGGTCGGCGGCGGCGTCGAGCACGAGTTCGGACTTGGACGGCCACCAGCGATAGATCGTCGCCTTGCTCACTCCCGCTCGACGGGCGACGCCCTGGATCGTGAGGCGCTGGTAGCCCACCTCGGCGAGCGACTCGAGAGCAGCGGCGAGGATCGCACGTTGTGACTCGCGGCTGCGGGGACGGCCACGCTGCTTCTTAGTGTCGTCGTCGGCCATCGGTCTCTCCAAAACTATCCGAGGCGTCTCGTATTGACTCGCCTCCCGAGAGCAGTTATAAAAACGAGACGTATCGAATCATAAGTGTCTGGATCAAGCGCGTCGAGGGCCTGGGAATGGGACTCCGAAGACGAGCCGGGCGCAGATCAGGGAGGGACGATGGCCAGCACCAACTCGCACCACGAACACTCGCGGATCGGGCGCATACTGACCGCCTTCGTCAACCGCCCAGGTCGAGTCCTTCTCATCCTCGGCCTGCTCACGGCGGTAATCGTCGTCGTCGGCATCAAGACGACGCCGGACAGGGAAGCGTCGTTCGATCCGGGCGGCGACGTCTTCGACACAGCTGTGCTGGTCGAGCGCACGTTCAGGCCCTCGACGACCGAGCTTCAGTTCATCGTTGAAGACGAGAACGCCGACGCACTCGATCTCGCCACCCTCCGGGAGTGGAAGCAGAACTCCGACGCGCTCCGATCGTCGGACGAGCTGAGCGGCGCGTTCTCGACCTACTTCGACAACGACCTCTCGCAGACGGTCATCGGACTGCACACGATCGCGGACGCGGTCGACGACGACCTTCGGAGCTCGGGAGTCGCGGGTGGGCTCGGCAGCGCGAACGAGGACGACGTGAAGCTCGCACTGAGTCGCGTTCTCGACGAGGAACAGCCCACCGCGCTGTTTCGCGACGTGCTCTCCGTCGACGCGACCTCGAAGCCCGGGAC
>NZ_DBNHWK010000077.1:0-10386 GCF_057140465.1 Gaiella sp. | reverse complement strand
GCGCTGCGGCCCCGAGCGCCGAGCCGCACTCGCCGCAGAACGCGTCACCGGGCTCGTTCGCCGCGCCGCAGGCGGGGCACGCGCGGGCGAGCGGCGCCCCGCAGCTCGAGCAGAACTTCCTCCCCGGGCCTGTTCTCCGTCCCGCAGCTCGCGCACGTCATCGGCAGATCAGACCCTACTGCGCGCCGCGCGACGAATCGAGGGCGGAGACCAGCGTCCGCGCAGCCCCTATCGCGCCCGGCCGTTGCGGCCGGTCGCCGCCGCCTCCGACACGACGCGGCCGACGTCCGTCACCGAGAGCAGCCCGGCGAGCTCGCCGTCGTCGAGCACCAGCGCGCGGTCGAGGCGGGTGCGCTCCAGCTCCTCGAGCGCCTCGAGGAGCGGCGTCTCCGGCCGGAGCGTCGGTGCCTCCGCGAGCGGGATCATCCGCTCGGCGATCCGCTCCTCGTCCCAGTCGCGGCGCGGTGTCGCGGCGACGCGGGCGAAGGGGATCAGTCCGACCGGGTGCCCGTCGTCCATCACCGGGTACGTCGTGTAGCGGTGCACGTGGGCGACGTCGTCCATGAAGGCGGACAGCGTCTGGTCGGCGGCCGCCGTCACCGGTCGGTGCACCATGATGTCGGTGACCCGGAGGCCGGAGAGCGCCCCGCGCAGCACGAGCTGCCGGCTCTCGGCGGTCGCGGCCTGGAGGAGGAACCACCCGAGGAACGCGAGCCAGATGCCGCTGACGGCGCTCCCCGCGAGCGCGAGCGCGATCCCCGTCCCGATCATGAGGAACCCGAAGCCGCGCCCGACCGCGGCGGCGGACGTCGTCGCCCGGACGCGGTCGCCCCGTGCCTGCCAGAGCACCGCGTGCAGGACGCGGCCGCCGTCGAGCGGCACGGCCGGAAGCATGTTGAAGGCGAGCAGCACGAGGTTGATCACCGCCAGCCAGGCGACGACCCCGTCCACGGGCTCGGGGAGCCCGAGCACCGCCAGCAGCGTGAAGACGGCGACGAGCACGGCGGTCACCGCCGGCCCGGCGAGGGCGACCCGGAGCTCTGCCATCGCCGACGGGAAGGCGCCACGGAACGACGCGACGCCGCCGAAGAGCCAGAGCGTGATGCCGTCGATCTCCATGCGCTCGCGCCGCGCCTGGACGGCATGACCGAGCTCGTGCAGCAGGAGAGCCGCGAAGAACGTGGCCGCGGCGACGAGCGCCATCACGACGTAGACGGCGCCGGAGAGCCCCGGGTTCTGGCTCGGGAAGACCGCGTCCGCCAGCGTCCACGTGATCAGGGCGAAGACGACCAGCCAGCTCCAGTGGATGCTGATCCGGATCCCGGCGATCCGCGCGATCGTCAGTCCCTGGTCCATCGCTCCACCCCGAGGATGGCGCCGACGGGCGCCCTCCGCATCGGGCCTTTCGCCCATGCCTCCCGGGAGAAGTACCGACGCCGCGAGCGGCGTCGCACGCTCAGGCGACGAGCCGCCCGTCCCGCATGTGGATCGTCCGCGTCGCACGCGACGCGATCGCCGTGTCGTGCGTGACGACGACGACCGTGCGCCGCCGGTCGGCCGCGACCTCGCCGAGCAGCCCGATGATCTCGTCCCCGGTCTCGCTGTCGAGGTTCCCCGTGGGCTCGTCGGCGAGGACGACGTGCGGGTCGTTCGCGAGCGCCCGCGCGATCGCCACGCGCTGCTGCTCGCCCCCGGAGAGCGCGCCCGGAAGGTGGCCTGCACGATCGGCGAGCCCGACCGAGTCGAGGAGCGAGCCGACCTGCTGGCGCCGCTCCTCCGACGGCAGGCCCCGGGGCGCGAGGGCGACCTCGACGTTCTGGGCCGCCGTCAGCGTGGGGATGAGGTTGAACTGCTGGAAGACGAACCCGAGCGCGTCCCGCCGAAGCCGTGCGAGCTCGCCGTCGGGCAGCCGCGCCAGGTCGCGGCCCTCGAACAGCACCTCCCCGGAGGTCGGCCGGTCGAGCCCGCCGAGCAGCTGCAGCAGCGTCGTCTTGCCCGACCCGCTCGGCCCGACGACGGCCACGAACTCGCCCGAGCCGATCGCGAGATCGACATCGCGCACGGCGTCGACCGAGCTGGCGCCGTCCCCGTAGCGCCTGGCCACGTCGCGCAGCTGGTAGGTCGTGCGTTCGTCGCCGGTGTCCGTCACGTCGCTCATCAGTCGATGTGGCGGAGCGCGTCCGCGGGTCGGAGACGGGCCGCACGGAAGGCCCCGACGGCACCGGACACGACCCCGCCGAGCAGCGCGAGCACGACGGCGAGGCCCACGAGGCCGACGCCGACGGGGGCCGTGAGCGCGACCGACGTCGACGGAGCGTCGACGATCGCGCCCTGCCCGAAGAACCCGCGGCCGAGGGGCCCCGGCCCCTGGGGCGCGTCGGCGGCGAAGCTCGCGGTCAGCGTCGGCGACAGGGCGCCGACGAGGGCGGCCGCGGCGACGCCGATCACGACGCCGAACGCCGCGCCGAGCAGCCCCTGGACGACCGACTCCCCGGCCACCTGGCGGACGACGAGCCCCTGCGACCAGCCCACCGCCTTCAGCGTGCCCAGCTCCCGCGTGCGCTTCGTCACCGAGGAGAGCGTGAGCAGGCTCGCGATCAGGAACGCCGCGAGCAGGCCGACGATCATCAGGGTCGTCCCGAGCTTCGAGACGAGGCTCTGCGCGTCGACGACCGACCCGCTCACGCGGTCGGCGAGATCCTGCGCCGTCGTCACCGAGGCCCCGTCGACGGTCTCCTCGATCGCGGCCGCCACCGACGCCACGTCGCCGGCGCTCTCCGCGCGGACGTAGGCCGTGTTCACCCGGCCCTCCCGGCCGGCGAGCGCCTGCAGCCGGTCGAGCGGCACGTAGACGTCCGACGACTGCCCGCCGAGCGGCGTCTGCGCGATGCCGACGACCGTGAACGCCTTCCCGCCGAGGGTGAGCTCGTCACCGGCGGCGAGGCCCGCGCCGCTCGCATAGCTCTCGTCGACCACCGCCTCGCTCGTTCCGGTGCCCGTGAAGTAGCCGCCGTCGACGACCTGCCCCTCCGTGAGCGCGCCGAGCTCCGGGTGCCGCACGTCGACGCCGGCGACGGAGATCGAGCTGACGTCGATGTTCTCGGGCGGGCCGGGCGGGCCGGCGCCGGGGGCGAACCTCCCCCGCTCCTCCGTGCGCTCGGGGACGATGCCCTCGACGTGGATCGCGTTCATCGTGAGGCCCCCGGCGGCGGAGGAGACGCCGGAGAGGCCGGCGATCCCCGTCACCTCCGACTCCGGGAACGAGAGCTGCGCCGCCGAGACGAAGGTGTCGCGCGAGAAGCGCGTCCCGGGCTCCCCGAGGTCCCGGAGGCCGAGGCGCCCCGGCCCGAACTCGTCGCGCAGCTGTCGGCGCTCCTCCTCGGAGAGCTGCGGGAAGCCACCGGCGCCGGGTCGCCCCGAGAAGTCGATCGGCCGCGACACCGACATGTCGGTGCCGACCCCGGTGAGCGGCTGCAGGACCTCCGCCTGCGCCCGGTCGAGGCCGGTCGACAGCGCGCTCACCGTGACGACGAGGGCGACGCCGAGGCCGAGGCCGAGCGCGGTCAGCACCGTGCGCCCGAGCCGCCGCCGCAGCTCGGAGACGAGGTAGGTCACGTAGAACACGACGCGAGGAAAGCAGACCAGCCTGAGGGTTTCCTGAGAGCTCCCGCGACGCGTCGAGCGCGCGGCCAACCGCGGCGCACGGAGGTGCGCGGGAAGGACGGCGCCCCTCGCCCGGCGCGCCCGCGACTCAGACGAGGCCGCCGGGGTAGCGCCAGGGACCGGGCTCGAGCCGGATCCCGCGCTTTCGGCAGAGCTCGCGGACGGTGTGCAGCAGCACGCCGCCCGAGCCGTGCAGCCGGCGGCCGAGCAGGTCGATGACGGCGACCCCGTCGGGAGGCGTCCCGCCGCCCGCGTCGAGCGTGAGCAGCACCGTCTCCCCCTCCCCCGCGGCCACCGACGCGAGGTCGCCGACGCGCTCTCGGAACGCGACGAGCCCCCGCGCCTCCTCGGCCTGCACCTCGAACGCGGCCCCGTCGTCGGTCACGAGGGCGGTGACGGCGTGCCCGCGGAGCGCCAGCAGCTCGTGGAGGTCCTCGACCATGCGACGCCCGAGGTCCACCTGCCGCGACCGTGACGGCACGTGACGCGCGTCGCCCGCGACCTTCGCGGGAACGCCGATCGCGAGCTTCCCGGGCGGGATGTCGGAGACGACGTACGAGTTCGACGCGACGATCGCCTCCGCGCCCACGCGGCACCCCGCGTAGACGACCGTGCCCATCCCGACCTGCGACCGGTCCTCGAGCACGACGGGGGCGAAGCGGTTCTCGAAGCCCTCGAGCACCGAATGGCCGACGTTGTGGGTGACGACGATCGAGCGCATCGTGAGGAACACCTCGCGCCCGATCAGCACCGGACGGCAGACGTTCACGAACGCCTCGTCCCCGACGAAGCCGAGGTCGCCGACCGTGAGGATCGCCCACGGATCGCGATGGCCGCCCCCGCCGAAGCGGATCGAGCGGCCGCCCCAGATCCCCGCGCCGAGGTACGCGCGGCGGCACCGCAGGTCGAGGTCGGCGCCGAACTGGGTGAGGTCGCCCATCGTCACGACCTCGGCGCACTGCACCGTCGCCCGGTCGCCGAGCGACACGCCGTCGCCGAGCACGATCCGGGGCGCGGCGAGGAGCACGCCGGCGCCGAGCGCGACGCCGTCGCCGATCACGGCGCCCGCGTCGCGATAGGCGGCGATCTTCTCCCCGGCGGAGAGCGCGCGGAACGCGTCGGGGTCGGCGTCGAGCGACGCGAGGAACGCGGGATCGACGACGCCGACCGACTCGTCCGTGTCGAACGACGCCGGCAGCGTGACGCCCTCGAGCGCGATCCCCGCGAGGAGCGACGGGGCGCCCCCGGCCGCCTCGACGGCCTCGGCCGCGAGCAGCGCCTCCACGTCGCGCTCGGTGATGAACCCCTGCTTCTCGATCGCGTCGAGCTCGATGCCGTGGCGCTCCGCGAGCTCGAGCGCCTTCTTCGTCGCCTTCCGGCTCGTCGGGGCAGCCGCCTCCACCGGCGCCGCGACGGTCGCCTTCGTCGTCCGCGCCCGCTCGAGCTCCTCGGCGCTCTCGGCGATCAGGGCGATCCGCTCGCCGAGTTCGACCTCGGCGCCCTCGCCGTACAGGTGCACGAGCGTGCCCGCCCCCGGGGCCTCGATCTCGAGCGAGGCCTTCGTCGTCTCGACGACGCACACGACGTCGTGCCTGCCGACCTCGGCGCCGTCGGCGACCAGCCACTCGGTGAGGAGCGCGAACTCGGTGTTCGCGTCCTCCCGGGTGAGGATGATCTCGATCACCGGTGCACCCCGACGACGGCGGTGACCGCCTCGACGACGTCGTGGACGCCGGGAAGCGCCTGGTTCTCGAGCTCGCGGGCGGCGGGGATCACGCCGTCGGCCGCGGCGACGCGCTGCACGGGCCGCCGGAGGTCGCCCCAGGCGGCTTCCTGGACGCGCGCGGCGATCTCGGCGCCGACGCCGCCTGTGCGCCCGCCCTCCTCGGCGGTGATGCACGCACCGGTGCGGGCGACCGACTCGAGCACCGGCTCGAGGTCGAGCGGGAGCAGCTGGGAGAGCGCGACGACCTCGCAGAAGACCTCGTGCTCCAGGATCAGCTCGGTCGCCGCCTCGAGCACGATCGGGAGCATGCCCCCGTACGTGACGATCGTCGCGGCGCCGCCCTCGAACTCGCTGCCGCTGAAGGTGAGGGCCGGGTATCGCGTGTCGGTCTCGACGACGCGCAGCTCCTCGACGTAGCCGCCGACCGGCCGCCGATGGGGCCGACCGTACATGAGCTTGTTCTCGATGAAGAAGACGGGGCGGTCGTCGTCGACGGCGTTCACGAGCAGCCCGCGGAGGTCGTGGCACTCGCTCGTCGCGACGACGCAGATCCCGGGCACGCCCATCAGCAGCTTCTCCAGCGACTGGCTGTGTGTCGGGCCGTAGCCTCGGCGGCCGCCCATCGGCGTGCGCACGACGAGCGGCACCGCCACCTGGTCGTCGAACATCTCGCGGAACTTCGCGATCCCGTTCACGATCTGGTCGAACCCGAGGGCGATGAAGTCCCCGAACATGATCTCGAGGATCGGCCTCTGCCCCCGGAGCGCCATCCCGGCCGCGACGCCGAACAGGGAGGCCTCCGAGATCGGCGTCGTCAGCACCCGGTCGGGCCAGCGGTCGGAGAGCCCCTCGCTGACCTTGAACGCGCCGCCGTAGGGGTCGAGGAGGTCCTCTCCGAGGAGGATCACGTCGTCGCGGCGCTCGAAGATCTCGGCGAGCGCGCCGTTCAGCACCTGGACGCAGCGCGGCTGCGTGCTCATGCGCCCGCCACCTCTCCCCGCAGATCGCGAATCCGCCGAGCGGATCCTCGATCGCGACGACCCCTGAAGCGGCCGCTGTCGCGGCCGGTGGCGACCCGCGACGCGACACCGGTTGCCACGGGACGTCTCATGCGCCCGCCACCGGTGCCGCCTCGGCCGCCTCGACGGTCTCCGCGATCAGCTGCTCGACCGCCTCCTCGATCCGGGCACGGACGTCGTCGTCGAGCCGTGCGCCGGCCACGAGCAGCGGGTCGTGGGCGCGTCGATCGTCGATCTCCGCCGGATCCCGGAAGTCGTCACCCTTCGAGTGGGGGCTGAAGCGGTACGTGTGCAGGACGAGGAAGAACGGCTTCCCGGTCGTCCGCACGTACTCGACGGCGCGTCCGGCCGCGGCGTGGATCTCCTCGACGTCGGTGGTGTCGAGCGCCGCCGTCTCGATCCCGAACGCTGCGGCGCGCGCCGGGATGTCCCCGGCGACGCCGAGGCGCTTCGGCGTCGTCTGCGCGTAGTGGTTGTCCTCGACGACGAAGAGGAGGGGGAGGCTCCACAGCGAGGCCATGTTCAGGCACTCGTAGAGCGCGCCCTGTCCGAGCGTGCCGTCGCCCACGAAGACGGTCGTGACGGCCCCCGTGCCCTTCTCCTTCTCCGCGAGGGCGATGCCCGTGGACACCGGGACGATGCTCCCCTGGACGCCGTTCGAGTAGAAGTTGCCGCGGTGCAGGTGCTGGCTCCCGCCCTTGCCCCCGCACGTCCCGGTCGAGCGCCCCATCACCTCGCTGAGGAGCCCGAGGAGGTCGCCGGTGAACGCGATGTAGTGCCCGTGGCAGCGGTGGTTCGAGAACACGACGTCGCGCTCCGGGTCGAGATGCGCGATCACGCCGACGGCGTCGGCCTCCTGGCCGATGTACGTGTGCGTCGTCCCGGTCAGCTTGCCCTCGGAGAAGAGCCGGAGCAGCGTCTCCTCGAAGCGCCGGATCAGCACCATCTGCTCGTACTGGCGTTCCCGCAGGGTCATCACGCTCCCGGTCGTCGCCGCCGCCGACCTACAGGTACCCGAGGTCCGCGAGCCGGGCCTCGACCTTCGCCTCCTCCTCGGGGGAGATCTCGCGCTGGTCGGCGCTCTCGAGCTCCAGGTAGAGGAGGTCGCGCAGCTCGAGGGGGACGTCCGCCGGCCGGCTCTCCCGCTCCCGTGGGTCGACGTCGAGCCGATACGCCTCCTCCCGTCCCGAGTCGACGTGATGGATGAGCTTCCAGGGCGGCATGCGCACCGCGAGCTGGGAGAGGGCCCCCATGTCCGTGCCGGAGATGAACGTGAGGCGGTCGCCGTCCTCCGTGCCGTCGGCGAGCGGCAGGAGCGACGCGCCGTCGATGTCCGGGACCGGGATCCCGGCGAGCTCGAGCAGCGTCGGCATGAGGTCGACCGAGCGCACCTGCGACCACACGACGCCCGGCTCGAGGCGCCCGGGCGCCGCGACGATCAGGGGCACCTGCACGACCTCGTCGAACAGCGTCGCGCCGTGCATGTGGTAGATGCCCTTCACGTCCTCCTTGTCGGCGAAGCGCTCGCCCCACGACTCGCCGTGGTCGGAGACGAAGGCGAAGGCCGTCCGCTCCCGGAGCCCGAGCTCGTCGAGCTCCCCGAGGAGCGAAGCGAGCACGGACTCGGACATCGTCTCCACCGCGCGCCGGTACGACTCGTGCACCGTCTCGAGCGCGCCCGCGGCGCCGGACTGGATCCCCACCATCAGCTCCTCCTTCGCGGCGAGCCACTCCCTGCGCTCCGCGTGGAGGATGTCGTAGGGCATGTGCGTCGCCCAGCTGTGGACGAAGAGCAGGAACGGCCGCTCGCCGCGACCCCGCAGCCACGCGATCGCGCCGTCGAGCTTCTCGCTCGTGCCGACGATGTTCGCGTGGGGCAGCCCCTTGAACAGGTAGTTCTCGTCGAACACGAACGTGCCGACGTCGTACCCGGCGGCGACCGCGGCCTCGAACAGCGTCGGCGCCTCCGGCAGCGGCGCGTCCCAGTGGAGGTAGCCGTGGTGGTGCGGGTAGAGGCCGGTCACCATCGACGTCATCGACGGGCACGTCCACGGCGCGACGCTGATCGCCTGGTCGAAGCGCACGCCGCCGGCCGCGAGCTCGTCCACGGTGCGCGTGTTGACGTAGCGCGCGCCGTAGCAGCCGACGTGGTCGGTGCGCAGCGCGTCCGAGACGAAGACGACGAGGTTCATCCGGCGCCGAAGTCTACCCGGGGCCTCGGGAGGGCCGACCGGCCCGACGGCGCGTCGGGCGGGCACACGGAAGCACGGCGCGGCCCGCGGCGTCGGCGTGCGTCAGGAGGCGACGAGCGACGGCAGCATGCTCGCGCCGCGCATCTCCGCCGGCCGCTCGATCCCGAGCAGCTCGAGCGCGGTGGGGGCGACGTCGAGCAGGTGCGCGTCGGCCCGGCCCACCGGGGCGATCCCCGGGCCGGCGACGACGTACAGGCCGTCCTGCGCGTGATTGGCGTCGTCCGGCCCGGTGTCGTTCTCGAACGTGTGCACGCCCTCGTCGCCGCCGATCGTGCCGACCGACCGCCAGAGGAGGTCGCCGAAGACGACGATCAGGTCCGGCGCGACGCCGTGCACCTCGGGGTAGAGCTCCTCCGGCTTGTACACGGCGGTCGCGATCGGGTTCCCGCGCTCGTCCGGGATCGCGGCCAGCCGGGCCGCGAGGTCGTCCCGCACGGCCTCGTAGTCGGCGGCGGGGACGACGCCGTCCGGCTCGCGCCCCTCGACGTTCATGAACACCCGCGCGTAGTAGCCGCCCTCGCCCCAGGCGACGGTCTTCGACCAGTCGATGCCGACGTCGCGCGGCGAGCAGACGCCGTCGGGCTCGGCCAGCGTCGTCAGGAGCCCCTCCCGGCGCAGCCACTCGTTGACGCGGATGCCGCCGTCGAGCCGCTTCGCGCCGTGGTCGGAGAGCACGAAGACGACGGTGTCGTCGTCGGCGTGCGCGAGCAGCCGTCCGATGAGGCCGTCGAGATGACGGTGGTAGTCGAGGATCGCGTTCTCGTACGGTCCTCCGGGCTCGTGCTTGCGGTGCTCGGCGTCCATGTACTTCCAGAAGCCGTGGTGCATCCGGTCGGGCCCCATCTCGACCATCGCGAACAGCCTCCACGGGCGCGTCGCCAGCAGGTGCTCGGCGAGCGCGAACCGACGGTCGGTCATCTCGTAGACCTGACGCAGCAGGTCCTCCTTGTCGTCGGTGCGGAAGTTGGTGCAGTCGAACAGGTACTCGCCGACGACCTCCTCGACCTCGCGGCGCAACCCCGGTGGGTACGTGTACTGGCTCTCCGTGCCGGGGGTGAGGAAGCAGCTCACCATCACCCCGTTCAGCGGCCGCACCGGGAACGTGCCGGGCACGCCGAGCACGATCGAAGGGCTCCCGGAGCGGGTGACGAGGTCCCACAGCCTGGGCTCGGTGATCGCCGTCGAGTTGGCGATGAACGCGCCCTCGTACGTGTGGTCGGAGCGGTTGCGGAACCCGTAGACGCCGAGGTCGCCCGGCGTGCGGCTCGCCATCATGCACGACCACGCGGGCACCGTGATCGGCGGGATCACCGAGGTCAGGCGCCCGTAGGCGCCGCGCTCCATCAGACCCGCGAGCACGGGCAGCTCGTCCCGCCAGCGCTCCAGGACGAGCGACGGCTCGGCGCAATCGAGCCCGATCATCATCACCTTGGTCTCCGCCATCACGCCCGGAAGGGTAGTCGTGCCGAGCACGCTACCCCGGAGGTGCCGGAACGGCGGCCGCCTCCGGCGGGGCGACGCGCGGCGAGCGGCGGTTGAAGAGCGCGTCTCCCGTCCGGCGATGCCGTCCCACCACGAGCGCGACCGCGACCGCCCACACGGCGAGGATCGCGCCGTACACGGAGGTGCGAGCGGCGCCGGCCACGTCGAGCGCGTCGAACATCGTCCGCGCGTTCGTGAGGAGGATCAGCCCGCCGACGGAAGCGCCGAGCAGGGCCGGGGTGAC
>NZ_DBNHWK010000076.1:0-7186 GCF_057140465.1 Gaiella sp. | reverse complement strand
ACGACGGCCTCCGCTCACTGCGCGAGCTTCACGCAGACGTGCTTGATGCGGGTGTACTCCTCCATCGAGTAGATCGACATGTCCTTCCCGTAGCCCGACTCCTTGAAGCCGCCGTGCGGCATCTCGGACGTGAGCGGGAACAGGTGCTCGTTGATCCACACGGTGCCGAAGTCGAGCTTCGCGGCGACCTTCATCGCGCGACCGAGATTCTCGGAGAACACGGACGCGGCGAGGCCGTAGCGCACGTCGTTCGCCATCTCGACCGCGGCCTCGTCCGAGGCGAACCGCTGCACCGTGACGACGGGGCCGAAGACCTCGTTCTGCACGATGTCGGCGTCCTGCTCGACGTCCGCGACCAGCGTCGGCTTGACGAAGAAACCGCGGTCGCCGAGCGCCTCGCCGCCGGTCAGCACCGTCGCCTTCGCGTCGACGGCACGCCCGAGGAAGCCGAGCACCCGCTCCTGCTGCTCGGCGGAGATCACGGGCCCCATGCCGATCTCGTCGTCGGTCGCAGGGTCGCCGACGGTCAGCGACTCGACCGCCTTCACCGTCTCGGCGACCACGTCGTCGTAGATCCGCTCGCTCACGAGCAGCCGCGAGGACGCCGTGCAGTCCTGGCCGGAGTTGAAGTAGCCGCCGATCTTCACCGCCTCCGCGACCGTCGCCGGATCGGCGTCGTCGAGCACGACCATCGGGGCCTTGCCGCCGAGCTCGAGATGGACGCGCTTGACGGTCTGCGCGGCGTTGGCGGCGATCAGCTTCCCGGTCGCCGTGTCGCCGGTGAGCGACACGAGCGAGACCGCGGGGTGCCGGACGAGTGCGTCGCCGACGGGGACGCCGTCGCCCGTGACGACCTGGAGGACGCCCGGTGGCAGCACCTCCTGTGCGAGCTCGACGAAGCGGAGCATCGTCAGCGGCGTCTGCTCGGCCGGCTTGATGATCTGCACGTTGCCGGCGGCGAGCGCCGGTCCCATCTTCCAGACCGCCATGAAGAGCGGGTAGTTCCACGGGCAGATCCCGGCGACGATGCCGAGCGGCTCGCGGCGGATCATCGAGGTGTACCCCTCGACGTACTCGGCCGCCGACTTCCCCTCGAGGTTCCGGGCGGCACCGGCGAAGAAGCGGAGGTTGTCGGACATCACCCCGGGCTCGTCGACGGCCACCCACCACGGCTTGCCGACGTTCAGCGACTCGAGCCGCGCGAGCTCCTCGGCGTTCTCGTCGATCACGTCGGCGAGCGCGAGCAGGAGCTCCATCCGGTCCTTGGGCGTCTTGTCCTGCCACTCGGCCCAGGCCTTCTTCGCCGCCTCCACGGCGCGCTCGACGTCCTCCGTGGTGCCCCGCGGCACCTCGGCGATCACCTCGCCGGTGGAGGGGTTGAGGACCTCCATCGTCTCGCCGGACACCGACTCGACGAACTCGCCCCCGATGAACATCTTCTGCTGCGTGACCGAAACGCTCATACGCTCCCTCCGGTTCTCCTCCGATCTCGGCGCGAGCCTAGCACCGTGCGAACGCTGCTCACGCACACACGGCCGGCGTGCGGTAGAACCCGTCCATGCGCATCCTCGTCGTCGGCACGGGCGGCGTCGGCTCGGCGTTCGCGGCGATCGCGCAACGCCGCGACTTCTACGAGCGCATCGTCCTCGCGGACCTCGATCCCTCGCGGCCCCAGGCGGTGGTCGACGGCCTCGGCGAGCACGACCGCTTCGGCTCCGCCGGCGTCGATGCGAGCGACGAGGACGCGATCGTGCGCCTCATCGAGGACGTCAAGGCGGACGCGGTCCTGAACGCGACCGACCCGCGGTTCAACCCGCAGATCTTCGACGCCTGCCTGCGGGCACGCGTCACGTACCTCGACATGGCGATGACGCTGTCGGAGCCCCACCCGACGCGTCCCCACGAGGAGACGCACGTGAAGCTCGGCGACTACCAGTTCGCCCAGGACGAGAACTGGCGCCAGGAGGGCCTGCTCGCGCTCGTCGGGATCGGGATCGAGCCGGGCGCCGCCGACGTCTTCGCGCGCCACGCGGCCGACGAGCTGTTCTCCGAGATCGACGAGGTCGGGATCCGGGACGGGTCGAACCTCGTCGTCGAGGGCTACGAGTTCGCCCCCACCTTCTCGATCTGGACGACGATCGAGGAGTGCCTGAACCCGCCGGTGATCTGGGAGAAGGGGCACGGGTGGTACACGACCGAGCCGTTCTCCGAGCCGGAGGTGTTCGACTTCCCCGAGGGGATCGGCCCCGTCGAGTGCGTGAACGTCGAGCACGAGGAGGTGCTCCTCGTGCCGCGGTGGATCGACTGCCGGCGCGTCACCTTCAAGTACGGGCTCGGCCGCGAGTTCGTCGAGGTGCTCCGCACGCTCCACAAGCTCGGGCTCGACTCCACGCAGCCCGTGCGCGTGCGCGGCGTCGACGTGGCGCCGCGCGACGTCGTCGCGGCGACGCTTCCCGACCCGATGACGCTCGGTGACCGCATGTTCGGGAAGACGTGCGCCGGGACGCTCGTCACCGGCACGGGCAAGGACGGGCGGCCGCGGAAGACCTACCTGTACCACGTCGTCGACAACGAGTGGTCGATGCGCGAGTACGGCTCCCAGGCGGTCGTGTGGCAGACGGCGATCAACCCCGTCGTCGCCCTGGAGCTGCTCGACGAGGGCGCCTGGTCCGGTACCGGGGTGCTCGGCCCGGAGGCGTTTCCCCCCCAGCCGTTCCTCGACAAGCTCGCGGAGTACGGCTCGCCGCACGGGGCGCTCGAGCTCGAGCCCTAGGCCCCGCGACCGACTGGGGCGACCGGCTCCCCGGAGCGATCTGCCGTCGCCGCTCGTCGACGGCGTGCGGAGCGGGCTAGGATCGCCGGATGGCGGTCGTGAAGCTCCGCGCCCCGCTCTCGGAGCTGACGGGGAGCCGTGAGCACGCGCTCGACGGCCGCACCGTGCACGACGTCCTGCGCGCGCTCGAGCGCGCGTGCCCCGACGCCGCGGGGTGGGTGCTCGACGAGCGCGGACAGGTACGGCCGCACATCAACGTCTACGTCAACGGTGAGCCGGCAAGGGAGGAGACCGTCGTCGCGAGCGACGACCGGGTGCACGTCCTCCCGTCGATCACGGGAGGGTGAGCAGATGACCGAGCTCCTCGTCGGAACGCGCAAGGGCCTGTTCGTGCTGGAGGGGGACGAGGACGGGCCGTTCGCGGTCACGGCACGGGCGTTCGCCGGCGAGCCGGTGGAGTACGCGATGCGCGACCCGCGCACGGGCCGGACGCTGGCGGCGACGACGTCGCCCTTCTACGGGCCGAAGATCTGGGTCACGGACGACCCGGCGGGCGAGTGGCAGCAGGCGCACGGGGTCTCCCTCCCGGAGGGTGGCGAGGAGTCGCTCGCCCGGATCTGGGTGATCGTCCCCGGCGAGGAGGACGGGCTCCTCTACGCGGGCGGCGACCCGGGCGTGCTCTTCGAGAGCAGGGACGGCGGCGCGACCTGGCAGCTGAACCGCGGGCTCTGGGAGCACCCGACGCGGCCCGACTGGAGCCCCGGCAACGGCGGCCTCTGCCTGCACACGATCGTGCCGTGGCCCGGCGACCCGGGACGGCTGCTCGTCGCGATCTCGGCCGTCGGCGTCTGGCTCACCGACGACGGGGGCGCGACGTGGCGGCACTCGAACGAGGGGATCGTCCCGCGGTACCTGCCGGAGGACGCCCCCGCGAGCCCGATCGCACACTGCGTCCACGACGTGCGCCGCGCCGCCCGCCGCCCCGAGCGGCTGTTCATGCAGTTCCACGACGGCGTCTACCGCTCGGACGACGGCGGCGGGCACTGGATCGACGTCGCGACGGACACCGACCTCTCGTCGGACTTCGGCTTCCCCGTCTGCGTCGACCCGTCCGATCCCGACAGCGCGTACGTGATCCCGCTCGTCGGCGCGCTCGACCGCACGACGCCGGGAGGCGCGGTCACGGTGTGGGAGACGCGCGACGCAGGGGCGACGTGGCGGCCGCGGAGCGAGGGGCTCCCGCAGGAGGACGCGTACCTCACGGTGCTCCGGGAGGCGTTCGACACGGCGAGCGAGGGCGAGGCGCTCGAGCTCTACTTCGGAGCGACGTCGGGCGACGTCTTCGGATCGCGGAACGCCGGCGCGTCGTGGTTCACCGTCGCCGACCACCTTCCGCCGGTCTACTCCGTGCGCACCGCCTGACCGGCCGGCGGGGCGCCCCCGGGGGGGCGTGCCGGCCCGGGCCGGCACGACCGGCGACGGCGTCCCTACCCGTCGAGCCCGAGGGCGTCGACGCGCTCGAGGGCGATGCGCACCGTGACGCGGCGCTCACCGGGCCGGCGCCAGGGATAGGCGGCCTCGCCCAGGTACTTCGTCGCGAGACGGTCGATCTGTCCCTCCGCGCCTTCGTCGACGAGGGTCGCGACACCGCTGACCGACAGCCAGCGGAACGCGTTCTGCGGGTCGACCACGGTCAGCGAGACGCGCGGGTCGCGGGCGATGTTGCGCGTCTTGAAGCGCCCGTACGCGGTGTTGATGGAGACGCCGTCGTCGTCGACGTCCACCCAGACGATCGTCGAGTGCGGCGAGCCGTCGGCGCGGAGGTCGGTCACCACCCCCACGAACCGCTCCTCGAGGAATGCGCGCTGCGCCGGTGTGAGCCCCGTCACGAGATCGCCACCATCCGGTCGATCGCGCCGCGCGCCCGCTCGGCGATCTCCGCCGGCACCGTCACGACGTGCTTGCCGTCGCGGAGCGAGTCGCGCAGCTTCGGGAGCGTGATCATCTTCATGTACCGGCAGATCGCACTCTCGGAGAGCGCCTCGAAGCGCTTCTCGGGCGCCTCCTTCCGCAGCCGGTGGAGGATCCCCGTCTCGGTGGCGACGATGAACCGCTGCTTCGGCGACGCCTTCGCGAAGCGCACCATCCCCTCCGTCGAGAGGATGTGCGTGTTCTCGTTGCCGAAGGCCATGCACTGGCTCGCGCAGCCGCACTCGGGATGGACGAGGAACTCGGCGTCGGGCGCCTCGGCCTGGACGCGGACGATGTCCTGGGGCCGGATCCCGGCATGCACGTGGCACTCCCCCATCCAGATCCGGAGCGTGCGGCCGGTCACCTGCTCGAGCCAGAGGCCGAGATACATGTCCGGGAGGAAGAGGATCTCCTGGTCCTCCGGGATCGCCTCGATCACCGCCTTCGCGTTGCCGGACGTGCAGCAGTAGTCGGTCTCGGCCTTCACCTCGGCGGTCGTGTTCACGTAGGAGACGACGACGGCGCCCGGGTGCTCCGCCTTCCAGGCGCGGAGCTGGTCGGCGGTGATCGTCGCCGCGAGCGAGCACCCGGCGTCGAGGTCGGGGATGAGCACGGTCTTCTCGGGGCTGAGGATCGCGGCGGTCTCCGCCATGAAGTGGACGCCGCAGAAGACGATCGTCTCTGCGTCGGTCGCCGCTGCCTCGCGCGAGAGCCCGAGCGAGTCGCCGACGTAGTCGGCCACGTCCTGCACCTCGGGCACCTGGTAGTTGTGGGCGAGGATCACGGCGTTCCGCTCGGCGGCGAGCGCCCGTACCTCCTCCTGCATCGTTGCGACCTCTGCTGTGGTCATCGCACCTCCAGTGAGACGTCGAGTGAACGGGCGGAGTGCGTGAGCGCGCCGACGGAGATCTCGTCGACGCCGGTCTCCGCCACGGAGCGGATGGTTTCGAGCGTGATTCCTCCGGACGCCTCGAGCCGGGCCCGGCCCGCGACGAGCGCGACGGCGGCGCGGAGGTCGTCGAGGCTCATGTTGTCGAGGAGGATCGCGTCGACGCCGGCTGCGAGCGCCTCGCCGACCTGCTCGAGCGTCTCGCACTCGACCTCGATCGGGAGATCGGTCGTCTCGCGGGCACCCGCGACGGCGGCCGCGATCGAGCCTGCGGCGCGCAGGTGGTTGTCCTTCACGAGCACGCCGTCGTCGAGCCCGAAGCGGTGGTTCCGCCCTCCCGCGCAGGCGACCGCGTGCTTCTCGAGCGCCCGCAGTCCGGGTGTCGTCTTGCGCGTGTCGAGGATCGCCGCCCCCGTGCCCGCGACGGCGTCGACGTAGCGCCGCGTGAGCGTGGCGATGCCGGAGAGGCGGCCGACGAAGTTGAGCGCGACGCGCTCACCGGTGAGGATCGCCCGCGCAGCGCCGGTGACGCGGGCAACCGGAGCGGGCGCATCGAGCTGCGCCCCCTCGGCGACGAGCGCCTCGAAGCGGAGGCCCGAGTCGAGTGCGCGAAAGACCTCCTCGGCGAGCCAGAGCCCGCAGACGACGCCCGGCTCCTTGAGGAGGAGCTCGGCCGTCGCGACCGCGTCCCGGGAGACCGTCGCCTCGGTGGTGACGTCCCCGGTGCCGACGTCCTCCGCGAGCGCGGCGCGGACGGCGTGCTCGATCGCCTCCGCCGCTACAGCCATCGCTCGAGGACGGGCTCGGCGCCGGGCCGCAGGACGACGTGCCGCTCGAAGGCGTCGCTCGCGGCCGGGAAGTCCGCCCGGTAGTGGGACCCGCGGCTCTCCTCCCGGGTGAGTGCGGCCTTGGCGATCAGGCGGGTGAGCAGGTGCGGAGCGTCGAGCAGCCGGGAGAGGCCCTCGCCGGAGCGGATCAGGCCGCAGTCGCTCCACAGGCGGGAGCGGATGTCTGGCGTCACCGGATCGGCCGGGGGCGGGGTCGTCGGGTCGGGGAGACGGCTCGGCAGGCCCGGCAGCGCGAGCGCGGAGAGCGCCGCCCGTCGTCCGAACACGAGGCACTCGAGGAGCGAGTTGGAGGCGAGGCGGTTCGCGCCGTGGACACCCGTTGCCGCGCTCTCCCCCGCGACGTAGAGGCCCGGGAGCTCGCTCAGGCCGTCGAGGTCGGTGAGGACGCCCCCGACGGTGTAGTGGGCGGCCGGCGCGACGGGGATCGGCACCTGCGCCGGGTCGTAGCCCTCCTTCATGAGGTTGCCGATGAGCGTCGGGAAGCGTCCCCGGTCGATCTGGCGCAGGTCGAGGAGGACGGTGCCCCGAGCCGCGATCGCGCGGGCGACGACGTCCCGTGGTGCGAGCTCGTCCGTGAAGCGTCTGCCGTGCTCGTCCAGCAGGACGGCACCCTCGCCGCGGAGCGCCTCGGAGAGGAGGAGCGACGAGTCGACGAGGGTCGTCGGGTGGAACTGGACGAACTCGAGGTCGGCCAGCGCCGCGCCG